>CAXTDD010000015.1:0-15248 GCA_964242955.1 uncultured Rubrobacteraceae bacterium
GGAGGGCGCCCCGGGCGCCCCGTGGACCCTCACAGGCGTCTCGCGCGCGAAGCCTATCTCCGTGCGGGTCCCGTCGTCGTCGAGAACCGTAAGCGAGCCGGAGACCGGGTCCAGGCTCTCCAGCGTACCCGAGACGAAAGGCTCGTCCCCCGACTCTCCTGTTTCGGGGACCCTTGCGGGCAGCAAGGGCTCGGGGACGTCTTCGGCCCTCCTCAGCCAGAGCAGGTCCTGCCAGATGTCCGCGCGGGCACCGTTCCAGCGGCCCGCGGAGAAGCCGTCGGCGCGGAGCCCGGCCCCTTCGAGGGCAGCGGCGCAGGCGGGGAAGCCGAAGCCCACCTGCCCCTCCTTCGCGTTGGGAAGCAAGTAACGAACGTCCACGTCCGGCGCCATCAGGTACCAGGTCGAGAAGCAGTGGCCGCCGGGCTTGAGGAGGCGCGAGATCTCGCGCAGGTAGTTCCCGGCGTCGTCGGAGAGCAGGTGCGTGAAGACGGAGTATAGGATGATCGCGTCGAAGGACTCGTCTTCGAAGGGGAACCGGTACTCCGACGCCCTGATCGTACCCTCGGGGTTGTACGCCCCGTTGTAGATGTCCTGATGGTAGAACTCGAAGGCCGGGTTGGCCGGCGCGATGTTCTCGTTGCACCAGTCCACGAAGCGGCGCTGTACCTCCACCCCCACGTACCTGCCGGGCGGCTCTACGTGATCCACGAACTGGCGGGCCATCCTGCCCGAGCCGCACCCAATGTCCATGACGCTGCCGGCGGGCGGCAGGTTCGTCCGCTTCAGAACGGCATCCCTCACCACCTGGCCGATGCCCAGGTACTCCGCGCCCTTCTCGGGGCCTACGCCTAGCTGGAGCTCTTCGCCGGGAAGCGGGATGTCCAATGGTCTCTCCTCGTCTGAAGGGCGGGCGAGGCAAGGGTAAGCGGCGGGCGTGCGGGCTGTCAAGGCGCACGCAGGCTCCCGCGCCGGCTTGTGGATCTTGGAGCAGCTCGGGTCGCTCCGGTACCCGGAAGAGGCCCTGCCGAGGGCCGTCGCGGTGCTCAGCCTCAGGATGCCGGTCGCGGCGCTGGGACCGTGGAAACGCGCGGGTCCGTGTGCCGCCAGTGGCCGCGGCTTGGGCGATCCGTGCCACACCCGACGGCGCCACGTACCGGGATCGCGGGTACCAATAGAAGGGCTACCTGAAGGTGAACGATAAGGGTGCCGGGACCGATCTGGTATCTTACGGGGCGTGGTCCCGACGCAGACGAGGGTGGTCGCTTAGATGTACCCGGACTTCCTTATTATCGGCGCCCAGAAAGCCGGGACGACCTGGCTGCACCGCAACCTGCGGGCGCACCCCGGGATCTGGATGCCCAAGGAGAAAGAGCTCCACTACTTCGACGAGAAGGCCAGGGTCGAGCCCTCGATACTCTCCAGGCTGCGTGGAGATGACCCGGCGGACAAACGCTGGCGCCGGCAGGCAAAACGTCAGTTGAGGGCCCACAGAAAGACGAAGTTTTCCCTCGAAGATTTGGCGTGGGATTTCAAGTACTTCTTCCAGAAACCGGGCGACGAGTGGTACGCTTCGCTGTTCGATGGGGGACGGGGGAAGGTCACGGGCGAGGCCACCCCGGACTACTCGATCCTCCGGCCGGCGCTGATTGCCCGGGCGCATCGGGTGATGCCCAACGCGAAGATCATACTCATGGTCCGCAACCCCATAGAACGGGCATGGTCGCAGGCGCTGATGGACTTCGAGCGGAGGCGCCCGCTCGACTCCGTGCCGGACGGGCACTTCCGCCGCCACTTCGAGCTCAGACGCGTGCGCCTGTTCAGCGACTACCTGGGGACGCTGGAGAACTGGGGGGCGTTCTACCCAGAGGACCGCATCTTCGTCGGTTTCCTGGAGGATGTGAATTTCGCGCCGGATCGGATGATGGAGCGCCTGTACGGGTTCCTCGGGGTCGACCCCGCGGTCGGGCAGCAGGTCATCAGGAAGAAGATCCACACCCGCTCGGTGCAGACGATCCCCACGAGGCACGCGAGGGTACTCGCCGGGATCTACCGGGAGGATCTGGCACGCTTGGAGCGACACCTGGGCGGCTACGCCCCGTTCTGGCGCTACTGCGCCGGGCAACTCGCCGAGAACCCGCCGCAAGACGAAACCATCCCCTACCCCTTGTGGGAGTCCCACCTGTGGAAAGACTGGCTCTCCGAAACGGGCCTCTCCGAAGCGGAGGCCCATCGGACCAGGAGCGGGACTCTATCCTCCCTGCGGGTGGCGGCGTAAAGCCGGCCGAGCGCGGCCCTCTTCGCCATCGAGGTTCTGAGGCTTCCAGGCTGTGGAGGTCGGGAAGGTGGGCCCCCGTACACCCACCCCAAAAACCTTAGAAATCGAAGGCCTGAAATCCCTCTCCGAGGGCCAGTCCTTTTCGAGAACCGCTCCGGGCTACATTGTACCGGCGCTTACATTTGCGTGTTGGCATTCGCGCTACTGTTAGCATCTTGCCCGGACCGGACCGGGCCGGTGACGCGCGGTGAGAAGGGAGAAGGAATAGATGACGTTCGGACGTCGGGCGGTCGTGGTGTTGGTGGTCTCGGTGGCGGGGGTTCTGGCGGTCCTTCTCACCCCCGAGCCCGCGGAGACGGCCGCCCTGCCGGCCGGCTTCGACGACCGGCTGGTGGCAAGCGCCACCGCCCCGACCGCGCTAGCCTTCACGCCGGACGGGCGCATGCTGATCACCACGCAGACGGGCCAGGTCCGGGTCTACAAGGACGGCCAACTCCTCGACGCGCCGGCCTTGAACCTCGGGAACGACGTCTGCCCCAACTCCGAGCGTGGCCTGCTGGGGCTGGCCGTGGACCCGGACTTCGAGGACAACGGCCACATCTACGCCTACTACACCTTCAACAAGTTCAACACCTGCCCGTTCAAGCAGCCCGCCAGCAAGGAGAACCCGGTCAACCGGGTCTCCCGCTTCACCCTGCAGGGCGACAGGGTCGTAGAGGGCAGCCAGAAGGTGCTCATCACCGGCATACCTTCGCCCAACGGCAACCACAACGCCGGGGACCTGCACTTCGGCAAGGACGGCAACCTGTACGTCAGCGTGGGCGACGGCGGGTGCAGCTTCTTCAGGCCGAGCAGGTGCCAGCCCGAGAACGACATCGCCCGCTACCGCAACGTGTTGAACGGCAAGATCCTGCGCGTAACCCTCGACGGCGGCATACCCCCGGACAACCCGTACCAGGGCGCCGGCACCCGGCGGTGCAACACGAACGGCTACACCGGCTTCCGGTACGTGTGCCAGGAGATCTTCGCCTCGGGATTACGGAACCCCTTCAGGATGGCCTTCGACCCGGACGCCGCCGGGACGAGCTTCCGCATAAACGACGTAGGCGCGGCCACCTGGGAGGAGGTCGACGCCGGCAAGAGGGGCGCCGACTACGGCTGGAACGTCTGCGAGGGCCGCCACGACAACGACAACCGGCCCGGCACCACGAACTGCTCCGCGCCGCCGTTGACGCCCCCCATAAACGAGTACAACCACGACACGGGATGTTCCTCCGTCACCGACGGCGCCTACGTGCCCGACGCGGGCGGCTGGCCCGCCTCCTACGACCGCGCCTACCTCTTCGGGGACTACGTGTGCGGCAGGATCTTCAAGCTCATGCCGAACAGCAGGGGAGGGGTGACGAGGACCGCGTTCGCCTCCGGGCTCGGCCAGGGTGGCCCCGTCGCCATGGCCTTCGGCCCCTACAAGAACGATCAGGCGCTCTACTACACCACCTACGCCTCGGGCGACGGCGGGCAGGTGCGCCGCATCGCCTACGGCGCCGCCAACCGGCAGCCCAGCGCGGTCGCCAAAACCGAGAAGAACTACGGTGAGGCCCCGCTCACGGTGGAGTTCGAAGGCTCGGGTTCGGACCCGGACCGCGACCCGCTCACCTACGAGTGGGACTTCGACTACGACGGCAACACCTTCGAGGCCGACCCCGACGCCACCGGTCCCACCGCGACCCACACCTACACCACGCCGGGCAAGAGGGTCGCCGCGCTGCGGGTAAAGGACGACGAGGGCGGCGTCAGCGACGTCGCGACGGTCGAGGTCTTCCCCGGCGATGAGCACGCGCCGGACCCGGCCATCGAGTCCCCGGCTGCGGACGAGCACTTCAAAGTGGGGCAGGAGATCGCGCTGCAGGGCAGCGCCACCGACGCCGACGAGCAGGGCGGGCAACCCGACCTGAAGTGGGAGGTCATCCGGGTCCACAACAACAGCCACACCCACCCCTACGCCTCTGGCACCGAAGACACCCTGACGTTCGACATGCCCGCGCCGGAGGACCTGTCGGCGACCAGCCCCTCGAAGAACTACCTGGAGGTGAGGCTCACCGCCACCGACTCGCAGGGCCTCAAGACTACCGAAACCCGGAAGATCCTCCCGAAGACGACGATGGTGAGGTTCGCCAGCCGGCCCCCCGAAATGCTGCTGAGGGTCGGCGGCGAGACGTTCAGGGCCTCGCGGTCGTTCCTCTCCTGGGAGGGCCACAGCATCAACGTCTCCGCCGTGCGCTTCCAGCGGAAGAACGGCGACAGGTACAAGTTCAATAGCTGGTCGGGTGGCCGCGCGATCTCGCACACCATCGTGACCCCCACCAATGCCACGATGTACGTGGCGAGTTTTAAGAAGAGGTAGCGCCTACCCAACCCAGGTGTAGAGACGTCCCGGCGGGACGTCTCCGGGTGGGGGATGGGGATGGATATCTGTCAGAGCAGCGGGGGCCTTGCCGGCCCAACGCCTCGCGTTCACCGGCCTTCCGCCGCGCGGCAACCGGCTCCCCGGCACTTCTCCAGGGCGGTCAGCTTACGGTCCAGATCCCCGACAAGGCGCGGGTCCGCGGTGCGGTGCAGTGATTCGAGCTCGTAGGGATCGGCTCTGTAATCGTAGAGCTCGGTTTCGTTGCTGCCAGGGTACTCGCCGTAGTAGTAGTCGGACGTCCTGACGCCCCGCAGGTCCGGGGGCGATTTGCGGTAGGCGGGGTCGTGCCAGCTCTCGACGAGGAACCTCTCGCGCCAGGACGCGGGCCGGTCGGACGCGAGGAGGGGCCCGAGCGGGCGGCCGTCCACGAAGCCCGGCGCGGGGACGCCCGCCCAGTCCGCTATCGTGGGGGCCAAATCGGTGTTGAGCGCGAAGGGGGAGCGGGTCGCGTTCTTCGGCACTCCCGGACCCCTGATCACGAGCGGCACGTGCGTGGCGTTCTCGAACTGGTTCCACTTGCCACTCAACCTGTGCTCTCCGTAGAGCCAGCCGTTGTCGGAGGTGAAGGCGATGTAGGTGTTGTCGAGCCTGCCCGACGCGCGCAGCGCGGTGACGATGGCCTCCACGAGGTCGTCGAGCTCCCTGAGCGCCCGCAGCCGGTCGCGGTAGGAGGCGTCTATGGCTTCTATCTCTTCAGGGGTCAAGCGGTCGCGGTCGCGGACCCACCCGGGCTTGTCCGAGACGTCCGCCTCGTTGAAGGACGGGTAGCGGGGAGCTTTCCTGTCGGGGTAGAGGTCCGCGTACTCTTCGCCGTACTCGTTGGGGGTGTGCGGAGCGTGGGAGCCGACCTGGAGGTAGATGGGCTCGCCGGCGGGCGCGTCTCTGAGGAAGCGGTCGGTCCGGGAGGCCAGGACGTCCTCCACCGGGGCCGCGTACCGGCGTTTCCCGCCGCCGTCGTTTACGGTGCGGTCTTCGTGGAAACGGCCGTAGAGGGTGTGCCAGCGGTCCCACCCGGGCGGCTTGTAGGAGCCGTCGTAGCCGTTGAGGTACTTGCCGACGTGACCCGTGTGGTACCCGGCCCCATCGAGCCAGGTCGCCACCGTGGACCGATCCAACCCGCGCGAGCGGAACGCCGCCTCGGCCCCCGGCACCGGGCCCGCGGGGGAGTTGTCCAGGACGCGGGTGTTGTGGGCGTACTGGCCGCGCAGGATCGTCGCCCGGCTCGGGCAGCACAGGGAGTAGGTCACGTGGGCCTCGGAGAACGTGACGCCCTCGCCGACGAGGAGGTCCTGGGTCTTGGGCATCGCGCCGCTCCGCAGGTCGTCCTCGGCCATGTCGTCGGCGACGATGAGGACGATATTGGGCCTGGACGCTCCCGGCGCCTCCTCCTGCGCCAGGGTAGAGCCGCCGGCCAGCAGGATGGCCGTGCAGGTAAGCAGGACAAAGGCCACGAGCCTACGTTCCAAATCCCCCTCCGTTCTTAGCCACCCGGCAGTCTACTCCCCGACGACGTCCGCGGCACCGGCCGATCCCGCGCCCGGTGCCGCGCACCGTTTCAGCCGCCGACGGCTGATGGGTTACTCAGCCGATGCCGTTCGAGGAACCTGTACGAGATGGCCTATCGTGTCCCGCAACAGGGCGGACTTCTCTGTGGGGGAGATGGAGATCTCCTGCGAGCGGGGTTGCCGGAGCCTGGCGAGGGCGAGGATAAAGTAGTTCATCCTGTGCATGTTCATGAACGCGTCCATCGCGACGTGGGGGTCGTCCGGCAACGGGCGGTGATGCTGGTAGCCTTCCAGGAGCGCCCCCTGCAACTGCTCGCGGCGTTCGTCGGCGCGCTCGAAGTACAGGTGCGGCCGGGCGAGGTCGTACATGTAGTGGCCCCAGCCGCAGTGGTCGAAGTCTATGGCGTACACGACGCCCTCGTGGAACACGACGTTCTTCGGGTGCAAATCGCGGTGGATCATCCCGAACTGATCCGGGGCGTGACCGACGGTATCCAGGACCTCTTTGATGCGCCCGGCCGAAGAACGGAGGGCGTCCAACTCTTCTCCCGAGAGAACGGCCTCCGCCAGACGCCAGTACGGGGCCGATTCGTCGAACAGCGACTCCCAGTCCCAGCGGGGCCTGTAGAACCCCTCCGGCGCGGAGAACCGCTCGGCGTGCAGGTGGAGCCTCGCCACGTAGGAGCCCAGGTCGCGGGCGTCTTTGGCGGTGAAGTCGGTGACCTTCTTCTGCTGCCCGGGGATCCAACGCAGGAGAAGCGAGAACCTGCGATCCTCAAGCCCATCGAGGGCCACGGTGCCCATGAAGGTCCCGTCCGCGATGGGTACGGGCTCCGGTACCGGCAGCCGTCCGTTCTTGCGAAGGTCGGACAGCCAGAGGGCCTGCGAGCGGAACGCCTCTTCCGAAAAGAGCGAACCGGCCGCGGCGCTGCGCGCGCCCTTCCGGGCCCTGACCGAGGACCGGGGCAGGGTGTACGACCGCAACAGGAAGTTGCCCCTGCTGCGGGACGACACGCGGAAGAGCGATACGTTCTTCCCTTCCTTGAAGGGAACCATGGAGGCGTCCGGCAGGTCGTAGAGCCGCAGCGCGGCCTCGGCGAACCTGTAACCTACAGGATCGACTTCACGAGTTTCGCGCGTAGGGGGTACTCTTTGATCTGAGATCGCGCGCTCCTAAAGTAGACCTGCACCGTGGACAGGGCCGCGCTAATTTAACACTCCGGTAACACCGGGGCAACGGTGCGAAGGCCCCGCTCCCGGCGGCCATCTCCCGGTTCTGGGATCCCATCGAGAACGGCGGGGCCGCTCGATTCCAGGGTGGGTATGATGGTGCGGGGTTAGGAGATGGGCAGCGCGGTATAGAACGTGTAGTTGGGTTGCTGCGGGGGCCTCATGCACGTGACCTTCTTGAAGCCACAGTCGTACAGCAGGCGTATAAGTGAATCTTCGGTGTGCTGAAACGACGCTTCGTTCCCCCAGGACGCCGAGGCAACGCTGTCCCTCTCTTCCCTGGTCTCGCCCGGCTCCCGCGCGTAATATCCCTCGTACGGTCCCTCCGTGACGACTATCTCGGGCGCGACGCGGCAGGCGAGGAAGGTCAGCGTACCGGAGCACTTCTTTATGAGCTCCAGTTGATCGTCCAGTTCGAGGTGGTGCAGGAGGCCGAAGATGCAGATCAGGTCGTACTCGCCGCGCTCTATCTGGAAGTCCCGCACGTCGGACTCGACCCAGTTTATGGTCCGTATGAGGTTGGCCCGCTTCTGATTGGTCTCCGCCTCAGCGTCGGGGCGCGCGACCGTCCGCACGTCCACCGCCGTCACGTCCCACCCCATCTGGGCGGCGGGTATCGCGAAGTTGCCCGGCCCGCCCCCGAGGTCCAGCATCCTCCCGGGCTTGAGCGGGGAGGCCATGGCGCGGAATATCTGCTGGCGGGTGACCGACGGGTCGGGCTCCGGTAGGGCGTGCGTCTGCTGGAATTCACCGGAGGCCGCCCCGACGGGGCGTTCCCCGGGTGCTGTCTCGGCCCGTCGCCTCCTCGCCCTCTCCCTCTGGAGCTGCTTGGTCAGGCGATCCTCGGCCTCGGACTTCTGCTCCAGCTGGCGCTCCAGCTCCTGAACCCGTCGCTGAGCCGGTCGCCCGTCTTGCTGCTGCGCCGGGCCCGGACCGTCGGGCACGTTCCGGCCGATGCCGGCATCCAACCTCAAGAAAGCCGAGAGGTTCTTCGTCAACGTGAAGACGAGATTCTGCTGAAAACGAGCCATAACCACAATATACAGAAAACGTTCAATGTTTGTGAAATATTGCCCCCGGGGGTGCCCGGGGGGCAGAAGGCAGCCGCGGCCCTCCATGATCTGCGGGGGTGGGTGGTCTACAATGTGCAGCCGCCCACACGGGCCTGGGCAGCTAATTTCTGGGCGACTATTTGCGGGGGACACGACTTTTGAGCGAGCAGCTTCTTATCGCGGGTTTCCACCGCAGCGGCACGTCGGCGACGGCCCAGCTATTGCACAGGGCGGGGCTGTTTCTGGGCTACGAGTTGTTGGAGGCGTTGCCGTCGAACCCGTACGGCCACTTCGAGGACCGGGAGGTCGTCTTTCTCCACCAGGACATACTCGCCGACAACGAGCTCTCGTGGCTGGTGGATCGCCCCTTGTTGCCCGTGGTGACGGAGGCTAGGTGGGGGCGGATGCGCGCGGTCGCCGAGCGCCGGAACGCCGAGCACGCGCTCTGGGGGTTCAAGGACCCGCGGGCCTGCCTCTTCATCATGCAGTGGAAGTACCTGCTGCCGGACATGAAGGTCCTGCTCGTCTACCGGGACTTCTCCGAGTCCACGCGCTCTCTGGGCCAGCGCCACTCCTCGGACCTCTTCACCAGGAGCGGCAACCAGTTCGTCCACCGGCGGTTCTGGCGCGAGCCGGACCTCGCGCTGCGCATGTGGCTCGCGCACAACAGGGCGCTGCTCGCGTTCGCCCGCGCGTATCCCGAGGACACCCTTACCGTCTCCCAGGACATGATCCGGGACGGCTTCCCCCTCGTCTGGGCCGTGAACCGCCGCTGGAACCTGTCCCTCGAAGACGTGCCCGTGGGCGAGGTCTACGACCCGCGTATAATCGCCCGGCGCACGACGCGCCAGCCGGTCTCGGACGCGGCCCTGATCGGGGCGGTCAGGGAGACCTGGGAGGGCCTGGAGCGGCTGAGCGCACGGACGGAAGAGATGTTGACCGGGAAGGAGGCGGCGTTTGCAGGCGGATAATTTCTACATGCCGACCGACGTGGACGCCCTCAGGATGGAGAACGAGTTGCTGGCCTTCGAGGTCCGCTTTTTGCGGGCCCGCCTGGGATGGACGGGCAGGGGCGCCATCGACTCCACCTCCCTGAACCGGCTGGCCCACCTGGAGGAGGCCGAGAGGGACCTCGTGCTGCTGGTCCGCCGCATGTCCACGAGCCCGGCCGGCCCGCTGCTCCGGGCCAGCGGCAACTTCAGGACCCTGGAGGACCGCTACCTCCGCTCGCCGGAGTCCCAGGACCCGGCCTCGCCCAACCGCGTCGCGTACCTGGAGGGGGCCGAGAAGGACCTCGTGCTGCTGCTGCGGCGCATGGGCAGGCCCCCGCTCGGCCGCGCCTTCAGGCTCAAGAGCGAGTTCCGCACCCTAGAGCAACGGTACCTCTAAACGCCGGTGGAGGCCCCGAAGGACACCGCCCGCCGCGGCCCGATCTTCTACGCCGGGCGCCACGTGGAATCCGGCGCGTCGCCCCCCGACGGGGCCCCCGTTCTGGGCGACTGGGACGTGCTGCCGGCCCGGCTGGCCGCGGAGGTGGAAGGGGCGACCGCCCTCGTCGTCGCCGACCTCTTCTCGTTCCCGTTCGAGGCGCTGACCGCCTCCCTCAAAGACGTGCCCCTCGTCCTGATACCGCCCCCCGGCCACGACGAAGAGTTTCTCTCCGCCGTCTTCGGGGAGGCGGCCTTCGCGCGCCTCGGCCTCTTCGACCGCGTCGCCACCCCCGACTCGGGGCTGTGGAAGGCGCTGGCCCGCCGGTACGGCCTCTCCGAGAGGCAGCGCATCGTCACGAAGAACGCCGGGCCGGCGGCGATGGGGGAGGTAGCGGCTGTGCTCGCGGGCTCCGGCGAGGCCGCGTCCGGCAAGGCCGCCTACCGGGCGCAGAGGACGGTGCTCGGGCCCCGGTTCGTCGCGGCGCGGGGGGCGCGCGCGGCGGACGTCCCGTTCGACGTTTTGGAGGTCGGGAGCGGGGAGGGGCTCTGGGCCGCGAGCTTCGACCCCGCGAACACGCGGTTCTTCGGGCTGGAGTGGGACGGGGAGGCCGTCGATGAGGCCCGGGTTGCCTTCCCCTACGCCTCCTTCCAGCACCTGGGCCCCGATGAGACCTTCCCGCACGACGACGAGAGCTTCGACCTGGTCTTCACCGTCGGCGTCACGAGCAGCCTCCCGGTGCCCGCCAAGCGGGACGTGATCTCCGAGATGTGGCGGGTGGCCCGTCCGGGCGGGCGGCTGGTCTTTCTCGAAGATTTCGTCGCCACGAAGCACGACGCGCCCGTCGTATCGGTGCAGGCGTTCGTGGTATTGCTCGTCGAGGCGACGGGCGGGCAGGCCGTCATGGAGTACGTGGAGTCGCTGCGGTACCCGGGCGAAGACTTCGTGAGGGGCGGCGTCCTCGACGTCACCCGCCTGGGGGTGCCGAAGCGGTGGTAGGAGAGAAGGTCTTCGTGCTCTCCAACGACGTCGTCCCGAGCCTCGGGATGCCCGTCGCGGCACCCGGGTTGCGGGCGTTCGGGCTGGCCGAGGGCCTGCGGGCCAACGGGGTCCGGACCAAGACCCTCGTGACGCGCGGGTTCGTCGACCGCCAGTGGCTCCGGTTCGGCAGGTCCGTGCCGCACCCGACGGCCCCGCACGTCGAGGTCTTGCGCGCCGACCGGCTCGCGCGGTACCTCAAGGCCAACGCCCCGTGCGTCGTCGTGCTCATCAACAGCAACCAGGTGGATCACCTCAGGCCCATAAAGGGCGTCCGGTACGTGCTGGACTTCTTCGCCCCCAAGATGCTGGAGACCCTCTACCAGCACGGGGAGGGGTGCCCCAAAGAGGAGCTCGCCGCCTTACGCAAACGCAAGATCCGGGCCATAGAGCTCGCCGACGCGTTCGTCGTAAACGGCAAGAAGAAGCTCCCGTATTTCTTAGGATGGATGCTCCAGGCCGACAGGGACGTGCGCCGCCTGCCCGTGGAGGTCGTCAACATGTGCGTGCCGACCTCGTGGTCGGGCGAGCCCGGGCCCGTGGGCGAGGGCGTCAGGTTCGCGGTCGCCGGGTACCTGCAGTCGTGGAGCACGCTCGGGGGCTGGGTCAACGCCATCGAGCGCCGGCTCGACCACCCGAAGATGAGCCTGGACCTCCTCCTTCCGTGGCACTGGGGCGGCGGGACCCGGCGCTCCCACGCCTCCAAGACCGACCTCGACCGTCTGGCCGAGCACCCCTCGGTGACGGCCCACGGCACCATGAACTTCTCCGGGTTCCAGAAGTTCCTCTCGACCGTGGACGTCTCCGTGGATCTCTTCCAGCACAACCTGGAGCGCGAGTACGCGATGGTCACGCGCTCGGTCGTCGCCCTGGCCTGCGGGGTCCCGGTCGTGCACCCGCCGTTCACCGAGGTCTCGCCCATGATCTCCGCCCACGACGCCGGCTGGGTCATAGACCCCGACGACACCGGGGCGCTGGAGAAGATCATCGCCGCCGTCCTCGAAGACCCCGGCCTCGTGCGGCGCAAAAAGGAGAACGCCCGCAAGCTCGCCCGCGAGGTACTCGACCCCGCGGTGGCGGTCGAACCCCTACTGAAGATACTGCGGGGGTTCGGCGCGTGAGCCGGCGCATGTACTTCATGACCCCGACGTTCAGGCCCGTGGGCGGGGTCGTCAAGGTCTTCGACTACGTCAACCACGCCGTCTCTTTAGGCTACGAGCCCGTTATCGCGTGCCCGGAGACGTACAAACCGGGGCTGCCGCTGTTCGAGATCGAGCGCTTCTCCCACATAAAACCCGAGAACGGGTACGCGTTCACCGATCTCGAAAAAGTCGCCGTCGGCCCGCACGAGCTCGCCTTCCTCTCGTGGCCCACGCACTACGGGATCGTGGAGAGCCGGCTCAGTCGGTGGACGGAGCACGAGCAGGTCATCTTTATCGTGCAGAACGTGCGGTGGGCCAACCCGGGCTGGATCGGGGGCTACGGCGTGCGCCTGCTCTCGCGCCCGATGGCCCGCATCATGACCAACGACGTGGTCCTCGAAACCGTCCGGCCCTACCTGAACGAGACCTCGATGACGGAGGTGATACCGCTCGGCAACGACTCTGCCTTCTTCGCGAAGGAGCGTCCTGGCGGCCTCGGAAGCCCGATCAACGTCGGCCACACGACCTGGAAGAGCGGGGTGGGCGACGGGGTGGCGCAGGCGTTGGCGGGAGATCCAACCTTCCGGTTCCGCGCTATCCGGGAGCCGGTCGGTTGGAAGGAGCTGCGGGACCTCTACCAGTGGTCCGACGTCTTCCTCGCGACGCCGCTGGCCGAGGAGGGCTTCTACATGCCGGCCCTGGAGGCGATGGCCGCCGGAGCCGTCGTCGTGTCGCCGGACGCGGGCGGCAACATGGCCTACTGCCGCTTCGGGGAGAACTGTCTGCCGGTCCGCCTGGAGAACGCCGGGGACTACGTCGCGGCGCTGCGGGCCTTAAAGGGCTACGGACCGGGGGAGATCGACGCCCTCCGGCGGGGGGGATACGACGCCGTCGGGCGCCACACCCTGGAGCAGGAGCGGGAAGGCTTCGCCGGGTTCATGGGGCGGCTGACGGACCGGCTGGGAGGGACCTGGCCCGAGCCCGGGGTGCTTGAGGCAACTTGACAAGGCCGGTGCCCGAGCCGATCATAGCCCAGTCGTGCCGGGCCGCGTCCCGGTAGAGTCCAGGAGGCGAGCGATGTACCCGGATGTCATCGGAATAGGGACGCACCACTTCGACCGGCGGCGTTCCCGGGCCGCGGGTTAGGGGGCGTCGCACCCGGTGTTTCCCGAGTTCCTGATCATCGGCGCCCAGAAGGCGGGCACGACGTGGTTGCAGCGCAACCTCCAGACCCACCCCGGGATCTGGATGCCCAAAGAGAAAGAGCTCCACTACTTCGACGAGAAGATAAAGCTCGAAGGTGGTCCCATACGGAGGATGCGCGGGGACAAGCCCCCGGACAAGCGCTGGCGCCGGCAGGCCAGAACCCGCTTCAGGCAATCTCCGAGGCAACTGAACCTCGGGGACGTCGCCTGGGACCTCAAGTACTTCCTCGGGAGGCCGAACGACCGCTGGTACGCCTCCCTCTTCGAGCCCGGGAGGGGCAAGATCACGGGCGAGACCACCCCCGACTACGCCGTGATAGACCGTGACACCGTCGCCCACGTGCGCGAGATCATGCCCGAAGCGAAGATCGTCTTCATGATGCGCAGCCCGATAGAGCGGCCGTGGTCCGCGATGGACATGGCCGTCAGGACCTCGGGCCGATCGTGGGACAACGTCAAGGAACGCGCGATCTTCCGGCGTCTGAGCAAGGGTCCCGCGCGCCTGAGGACGGACTACCTGGCGACGCTGGAGAACTGGGGCGCCTTCTACCCCCCGGAGCAGATCTTCGTCGGCTTCCTCGAAGACGTCCACTTCTTCCCCGGGGAGCTGATGGAACGCCTCTACGAGTTTTTGGGTGCCGACCCCTCCTTAACACCCGTGATCACGCGCAAGATCCACTCCGGCCTCCGGGACACGATACCGACCAGGTTCGTCTCCTACCTGGCCGACTCCTACCACGACGACATCAAGCGGCTGGCCGACCGCTTCGGGGGCTACGCCTCTTTCTGGCTGTACGGTGCCGAGCGGTTGATAGAAGACCCCCCGGACGAGGAGGGCATACCCTACCCTCTCTACGAGTCTTACCTGTGGGACGAGTGGAGCGAAGGGCGTGCCCTCGCCGCGCAGAGCGGGCCCCTCGCCTCCGCCCGGGCCGCGTCGTGACGGTGTCGTAGGGGGTGCTGTGTACCCGGATTTCATCGGGATAGGGGCGCAGAAGTCGGGCACGACCTGGCTGCACCGCAACCTGCAGGCGCACCCCGGGATCTGGATGCCGAAGAAGGAGGTCCACTTCTTCGACCAGAAGATCAACGAGCGCACGAACGCCCTGCGCGGCCTGTTCGGTAAACGCCCGGTAGACCGCGAGTGGCGCCAACGGGCGCGGCAAGCATCCTCCGCGCCGGGCCTCCTGCGCGACCTCGGGCGCCTTTCGCGACCCTTCGACGAGGGCTGGTACGCCTCCCTGTTCGAGCCGGCCGGCGGCAGGAAGACCGGCGAGATCACGCCGGCCTACTCCATCCTCGACAGAACCGCCATCGCCCGCGTCCACGACCTGGTGCCCGAGGCGAAGATAATCTTCATGGCACGCAACCCCATAGAGCGCGACTGGTCCCAGGCGGTGATGGGCCTCGACAACGCCGGAAAAGGCTCCCCCGAATCCTTCCCCAAAGAACGGCTCAAGCGCCGCCTCGACCGTCGGGGCTCGCGCACCCTCACGAACTACCTCGGAACACTGGAGAATTGGGGTGCCTTCTACCCGGAGGACCGCATCTTCGTAGGCTTCCTCGAAGACGTTAACTTCGCGCCCGGCGACCTGCTGCGCCGCCTCTACGAGTTCCTCGGCGTAGAGCCGCTCTTCGACACCGGGACGATGAAAGCCAGGATCCACGCCCGCTCCGCCGGCACCATGCCAACAGAGTTCGCCGCCCTGCTGGCGCGGACCTACCGCGAGGACCTGGCACGCCTGGAGCACCGCCTCGGCGGCTACGCCCCGTTCTGGCTCTACAGCGCCGAGCAACTCGCCGAGAACCCGCCGCAAGACGAAACCATCCCCTACCCCTTGTGGGAGTCGCACCTGTGGAAAGACTGGCTCGCCGAAACAGGCCTCTCCGAAGCGGAGGCCCGTCG
>CAXTDD010000016.1:0-9570 GCA_964242955.1 uncultured Rubrobacteraceae bacterium
GTCGCGGCGCGCGCGTCGGCGGCTGGGGCGAGCTCTTCGGCGACGAGGGGTCGGCGTACTGGATCTCCATCAAGGCCCTCAACGTCTTCTCGCGCATGGGCGACGGACGTCTCCCCACCGGCCCGTTACACGAGATGCTCCGCGAACGCCTGGACCTGGCAAGCGACCTCGACCTCGTCGACGTCGTCCTCAACCGCTGGCGGGGCGGGCGGGGCGAGATCTCGGCCCTCAGCCGGACGGTCGCCGAGGCCGCCTCCGCCGGCGATCCGCGCGCCGCGCAGATCCTCACCGAGGCCGCGGGCGAGCTGGCGAACCTCGTGGACACCACGCGGCGACGCCTCGCGTTCGGGCCGGACGAGAGGGTGCCCGTCTCCTACTCCGGCGGCGTCTTCAACGCAGAGGCCGTCCTCGGCGGCTTCGAGGTCGCCCTGGCGGCCCTCCACGGCGGCTACGAGCTCCGAAGACCCCTGTACCCGCCCGTCGTCGGGGCCGCGCTGTACGCGGCCAAACTCGCGGGGAAGCCCCTCGATGCCGGCGCGCTGGAGCAACTGCACTCGGTCAGACAAGAGCCACAACCCAGTTAGGAGAAAAGAATGAGCACTCGAAGCTGGATACCCTTCGCCGCACTCCTGGTCCTTTTTTGGGGCGTTTGGGGGGCGTTCTCCGGGCTGCCGACTTCGGAGTACGGTTACCCAGACGAGATGGTCTACGTTCTCTGGTCCATAACCATGCTCATCCCGGCGTTCCTCATCCTGCGGAGCGAAAAGACGTTCGACCGGCGGCCCATCGCCGCCGTTTACGGGTTGCTGATCGGGCTAACGGGGGCCGGCGGGCAGCTCGTGTTGTTCAACGCGCTGTCCATAGGACCGGCGTACCTGATCTTCCCGGTCGTCGCCCTCTCCCCGGGCATCACCGTGCTGATGGCCGTCGTGCTCCTGCGCGAGCGTCTCCTGGGCCTGTCCAAGATCGGCGTCGTCGCGGCCCTCGTGGCGGTCGTCCTCTTCAGCGTCTCCGGCGACGGCGGCGAGGCGGACCTCGGCCCGTGGCTGCTGCTGGCCGTGCTCGTGACCGTGGCCTGGGGCGTGCAGGCCTACTTCATGCGCAAGGCCGCCACCGTCGGGGTCAACGACGGCACCACCTTCGGCTACATGGCGCTCAGCGGGCTGTTGCTCGTCCCGGTGGCCTTCGCGATGATGGGCGGCCTGCCGGATGGCGCCCCGTGGCAGGCCCCGGCGCTGGCCTTCGGCACCCAGCTCCTCAACGCCGTCGGCGCCCTCTTCCTCGTGATGGCGCTCAGCCGCGGCAAGGCCTCGATCGTCGCGCCCACCACCAACGCCCTGGCACCCGTGCTGACCATCGTGCTGTCGCTCGCCTTATACCAGACCCTGCCGACCGTCTACGCCGCCATCGGCATCGTGCTCGCCCTCGTCGGCTCGACGCTCATGGTCTACGGCGACGAAAAACGGGGCGAGGCCAGCGATAAAGGACCGAGCGCAGCCGGCGATGCAGAGCGGAGTAAGGTCACCAAGACAACTCAGTAATGACCGAACAGGAGCGAGGCCACCTTGGATGGTCGGGGGCGTGACGGAGGCGTCGGCGGTTCCGGAGCGGCTGGTCCGCGCCCTGCCGGACATCCCCCGGTGGGTCGAGGTCAGGTCGATGTTGCTCTCGGGCCACTGCGAGATACTCGGCCTCAAAGAAGGAGTATCCGGGATGCGCTTCGTGGCCCGGGAGCTCAAAGAGGGCGAAGACCGGTTGGTCGACGTCGCGGGCCGCCCTCCGCCCCGGACTATCCGGGAGGCCGCGCGTTTCAACCATGGCAAAGCTACGGTCATGGTTGGTCATATTAGCGACGCGAGATCACCGAAAACCTCTAAAGTAGAGGCATAGTCGCCCTTCTCGGGAAAGCCGACTTCGGTCGCGGTTCGGCCGAGTGGGTGTATCCTGAGCTTGCGTTTTGCTATGCTATCTAATCAGGGTAAGGGGGGTGTTTTCAGCTCTCGTTGGTGGAGCCGGTCGTGCGGTTGTGGACCTGGGTAGGCCTGAGCTGGCGGCTCCGGTCCATCGCATTGGGAGGAGAAGTTGATGGAGGCGGTATCGGTTTCTGATCGGGGAGTCCGCTCCGCGGCAAATGCTTGGATGGGCGCCCGATCTTTGGCACGGCGGAGATACGAGCCCCGCAGAGAGCACACCCAACCGTCGTACGCGGTGCCCGCGCGGGCGAACCCGGCGGTGCCGGTGAACGTTGCGGCGGCGAGCGCAGGACCCGGGCTATCCAGCGCGCCTGGCGTAGAGGTACGCGGGTGAAGCCCGGCGCTGTGGTGGGGCCCACAGACAATGCTACGTCCGTTGCCAACCTCGTCGCGCGGTTCCTTCATGAACGTGGCGTGCGCCGGTTCTTCGGCCTGCAAGGCGGCCACATCCAGCCCATCTGGGATCAGGCTGCGCGGTTGGGCATAGAGATCATCGACGTTCGGGATGAGCGGTCGGCGGTGCACATGGCCCATGCGCACGCGGATCTCACCGACGGGCTCGGGGTGGCGATGGTGACCGCCGGACCTGGCGTTACGAACACTGTTACGGCGGTGGCGAACGCGCACGTGTCGCGGATACCGGTACTGGTCATCGGCGGCTGTCCTCCCCGTCCACAGGTGAACATGGGTCCGCTGCAGGACCTGCCGCACGTGGAGATTCTGGCGCCGATCACGCGCCGGGCGCGCACGTTGCGGGTGGGCGAGCAGGTGCTCAGGGAGCTCGACGAGGCGGTGGCCCTCGCCGTCGGCGACGGTGGCGAGCCCGGTCCCGTCTACGTGGAGATCCCCACCGACGTGCTGCGCGAGCGCGTCAGCCCCGCCCTGGTACTCGACGAGTACCTGCGGCCAAAGCCCCGCAGGAAGACGCTGCCGGACCCGTCGATGGTGGAGCGGGCCGCGCAGATCCTTAGTTCCGCCCGGCGTCCGGCCGTGATCGCCGGACGGGGCGCGCGCCGCGCGGGCGCGTCGCTCGTACGGTTCCTGGACGCCTCCGGGGCGCTGTACCTCGATACGCAGGAGAGCCGGGGGTTGGTGCCCGGTGAGCACCCGTCGATCGCGGGCGCGGTGCGGGGCGCCGTCATGGCGCAGGCTGATGTGGTCGTCGTGATCGGGCGCAAGCTGGACTACCAGGTCGGATATGGGTCTCCCGCCGTCTTCCCCGAGGCGCGCATGATCCGCATCGCCGACACCGCGGGAGAGCTCTACGACAACCGCCGGGGGGAAGTAGAGATCCTGGCTGATACCGCCGTCGCGCTGGACTCGCTCTCCGCCGAGATCGAAGGTCGGAAGGGCGACCTGGATGACGAGTGGAGCGAGGGATTGCGCGCCAAGCACATCGAGCGGCGGCAATCCGTCGGCGCGGCGCTGGCGGAGGCGCCGGACGGGAAAGACGGGCGCATGCACCCGAACCGGATCTTCCACGCTATCCGCGAGCTCGGCCTGCAGGATGACTGGATAGGCATAGCCGACGGCGGAGACCTGCTGAGCTTCGCGCGTACCGGCCTCGACGCGAAGGCATACATGGACTCGGGGGCCCTCGGCTGCCTCGGCGTCGGGACACCCTTCGCGGTCGCGGCGGCGCTCGCCCACCCGGAGCGGCCTGTGGTCTCCGTCAACGGCGACGGGGCGTTCGGCATCAACGCGATGGAAGTAGACACGGCCGTACGCCACAACGCGCGCGCCGTGTTCATCGTCGCCAACAACGGCGCGTGGAACATCGAGCGCTACGACCAGGAGACCAACTACGGGCTGGTGGTCGGCACGGAGCTTGGAGAATCCAACTACGCGAAGATGGGTCAGGCCCTCGGCGCCCACGGGGAACAGGTAAGCGACCCGGATGCCCTCCCCGGCGCCCTGCAGCGCGCCCTCGACAACGCGCCCGCCGTGATCGACGTGCTCGTCACCAGGGATGCCGTCTCGTCCGACGCCAAGAAGGGCCTCGGCTTCGTGCCCGATTACCAGGCGCTTACCACGTGGCACGACGCGGAGCTCGAGCGCCGCAAATAGGCGCGTCCCGAGAGCGAACCTCGCAAACGCCAACCGGGGGCGGCGCGGAGTCCTCCGCCCCCGTCCAGGTTACCGTTCAGAGAAAAAGGCGACGATCTCGCGGTTGGCCGCATCGGGCTTCTCGTAGTGGACGAAATGTCCCGCGCCCGATGCGGCCTCGAACGAATAGTCCGAAAAATAGTCGCCCAGGCGGTCCGCCCATTCGATCTTGATCAACGGGTCCTCTTCGCCCCAGAAGAAGCGCGTCGGTACGCCTATCTTCGGCAGCTCCGGCGCCCCGTGCCGCCAGATCTCGGTCCTCGCCTCGTCGATACCCACGTACCAGTCGAAGCCGCCCTGGAGGTTGCCGGGCTTCATGAAGTTGTCCACCCACGCGTCGAGATCCTCGTCGAAGACGCCCGGTCCGTGCGCCCAATGGTCGAGAAAGTGCTTTACGTACGCCTCGCACGTCTCGCGATCCCTGCCCACGATGGCGGCGGCCCACGGCTGCTGGTTGAACGATTGGTACCAGATCTCCTTGACGCTCCGCGGTTCCAGCCAGCGCTTCCCGATTCCCGGGTAGGCGCAGTGGAAAAAGAACAGTCCCAGCAGCCTATCGGGGTACTTCCTGGCGAAGGACTGGGCGACGAAGGAGCCCACGTCGTGGCTCACCAGGCCGAAGCGCTCTATCCCGAGCGCGTCCGCGAGCCGTCGCAAGTCTTCCACCAGTACGTCCAAAAGTCCGCCCGGGGGGTCGGGTAGTCCGGGTTTCTCGCTGTCGCCGAAACCTCGCAGGTCGGGTGCTATCACGTCGAAGCGTTCGGCCAGGGCGGGGAGGTTCTTTCGATAGACGTACCAGAACTCGGGCCAGCCGTGCAGCAGGACCAGCGGCGTACCGGACCCGTGGCGGACGTGGTGGATCCTGATCCCGTTCGCCCGAACGTAACCGTGGTTCCACTCCACGTTATTCGTCGTCTTCGGCACTTACGTCGTCGCGATCCCGGTATGCGACGCGAAAGTCTCTACCTCTGCACCCGGACGCCCGCCGCCTCGCGGTCCCAAGTGTCGGGGGTGACCCCCTGCTCCCTGAGAACGTTCTTCTTGACCTTCTGGTTGGGCGTTCTGGGTATGTCCGAGACGAACTCGATGTAGCGGGGGACCGCGAAGTAGGGCATGTTGTCCGCGCAATAGTCGTGGAGCTCTGCCGGGTCTGGCTTCTCTCCCTCTTCCGACACGACGGAGACCTTGACTTCGTCCTCCGCCCCCGGGCCGAGGTCCGACGGCACGGCAAACGCGGCGACCTCCGTGACGGACGGGTGGGTAATCAAGATGCTCTCGATGGTGAACGACGAGATGTTCTCGCCCCGGCGCCGGATGACGTCCTTGGCACGGTCGGCGAAGTACAGGTAGCCCTCTTCGTCCATCTTGGCCATATCGTCCGTGTGGAACCAGAGATCGCGCCAGGCTTCCAGGGTTTTCTCGGGAAGGTTGTGGTAACCCTGCATGATGATCCCCGAAGACCTGGGGCGCACCACGATCGCGCCGAGTTCGTCGGGGCCGACCGGCTCGCCGG
Organism: uncultured Rubrobacteraceae bacterium; assembly: GCA_964242955.1. Lineage (GTDB taxonomy): Bacteria > Actinomycetota > Rubrobacteria > Rubrobacterales > Rubrobacteraceae > Rubrobacter_D. The sequence continues at coordinate 5,593 of CAXTDD010000016.1, forward strand.
TCTCGGGGTCCTCTACTTTGACGTCGAACCACTCGTCGAGTGGCTTGCCGGCCGACCCGGGACGGAGGGGATCATCGATATTCCGGTACGTGATGACGCCTATCTCCGTCATGCCGTAGCCTTCCAGGCACTTCAAACCGAACCGCTCCTCGAAATCCTCGACGATGTCGCTCGGCGCCGGCTGGACGAGGAGCCGCCGCAGCGGGTTGTCGGCATCTCCTTCGCGTACGGGTTGGTTGTAGATGAACTGGAGTATGACCCCGATCGTGTTGGTTATGGTCGCGCCGCAGGCCCGTATCTGTTCGAGCCACCCGGATACGGTGAACTTGGGCCAGATGCTGACGCGTCCCCCGGTGAGCAGTATCGGGAGGACCTGCATGAACTGCGCGTTCCCGTGAAAGAGCGGGTTGCAGACGTAGCCGACGTCGTCGTCCGTCAGCTTGGCCGAATCTATGACCGCCTGGGCAAAGATGCCGCTGACCCCGTACGGGAGCACGACACCCTTCGAAGGCCCCGTCGTGCCGGACGTGTACAAGATGCCCATGGTGTCGTTGAAGCGGGTCTCGGCGGGCCCGGGCAGGGCTTCCGCGTCCGCGAGCTCACCCCAGGTGTGTACCTCGAACCCACCAAGATTTCCATTGGCCGTAGGATCGCCCTCGCCCACCACGACTAGTTTCTCCAGCCGCTCCAACTCGTCGGCGACCTTCGCGAACCTCGGGAGGTATTCTTCGTGCACGATCGCCAGGCGCGCCCCGCAGTCGTTCACCTCGTGTGTGAGCCAACCCTCCTTGTAGTGTACGTTGATGGGGACCTCGGCGGCCCCCAGCACGTTCGTGCCGAACCACGCCAGGACGATCTCTAAGCTGTTCGGGAGCATGATCAGCACTCTGTCGCCGGCCTCGACGCCCATCCCCCTCAACCCCCCGGCGACGCGCAGGCAACCCTCGTACAGATCCTGATAAGAGAGCGGCTCCTCGGTCTGCCACTGCAGCGCCGGGGCGTTCGGCCTTCCTTCGGCCTGTCGGGAGAGCATGTTGCCTATAGTCCAGCCGTCTTTCACCTCTGTCGTCAATTTCGTGAGCGATCCCATCGCGATGCCCTCCCTTTCCCCTTGGGTGGTCTTCTAGTCCTGGCGTTCTTCCACGTTCCCGGCGTACCGGCTCTTCTCGGCCTGATCCCAAACCTCCAGGGCCTGGCGGTCGGGTACCCAGGCCAGCCCGTTCTTGAAGTCGGGCGATTCGGCCTCCTTCGTAACGGCCACGTCCAGCAGGGCCGGGGCGTTTGCGAGGGCGCGTTCCAGCGCGCCGGGCAGGTCTTCGGCCTTCTCGACCCGCTCCGCGTACGCGCCCAGCCCCGCGGCCACCCGGTCGTAGCGGCAGTCGGGGAGATCCACCCCGACCAGGTTGCCGTCGTAGCCGGCGAGCTGGTCGTTGCGCTCGATGGCCCACGACTCGTTGTTGGCCACCACGAAGACCGCCCTGGCGCCGTTGCGGACCGCCGTGTCGATCTCCATGGCGGTCAGGCCGAACGAGCCGTCCCCGATTACCGCGATCACCCGCCGTTGCGGGAAGTTCAGGGCCGCCGAGTTGGCGAACGGGACGCCGACGCCGAGGCATCCCAGGGGACCGGGGTCGAGGTAAGTCTCCGCCCGCAGACCACCCCGGGCAAACGAGAGGATGTCCCCACCGTCCGCCACCACGATCGTGTCCTCGTCGATGAACTCGTTGACCGCCGCCAGCAGAGACGAGGGATGCATGTACCCGTCGGGGCCCGGAGGCTGCCCTCCCATCCGGGCCAGGAACTTTTCGGTCTTCTCCCGGTCGTAGGCTTTCAGGGATTCGATCCACTCCGCGTCCGGCCGATCCGGGACGGCGCCCGACTCGGTCAGCGCTCTCAAAGATTCCGCGATACCACCCAAAAGCTCCGCGTCGCCGCGGCGGTTGTCGAAGAGCTCGTCGCCGCTCGCTCCCAGCCGCACGAACTTCGCGTCGTCCGAGAAGACGGCCCGAGACCCGTAGGCGAGCTGGAAGTCCAGCTTGCGCGCGACCGTAACGATCACGTCCGCCTCCGCCATGGCTTTGGCCCGGGAAGCGGGGACGGAGGCGGCGTGGCCCAGTGGGATTACCCCGCGGCTCTCGGCCGTATCGAGGTACAGCGCGCCGCTGGCCTCGAGGAAGGCAGAGAGCTCCTTACGGCCCGCCCTCGCGCCTTTGCCCGAGATCACGAGCAGCCGCTCGCCTTTCCGTATAACGGACGCCGCCTTCTTGACCGCATCCCGCGAAGGATCGGGCGCTTCCGGGGGGCGTGGCTCGAAGAACAGGTCGTCCACGTCCGCGTCGGGGACGTCCGCCCGCAGCAGATCCGTGGGGAAGTCTATGTATGCCGGACCGGCCGGGGTTCCAACGCCCTCTGCCGCGCGGACCACGGCCTCCAGCCGCGGAAGGATATGATGCCCCTCGTAGACCATCTCTACCCTCCGGCAGATCGGCCGGATCAACTCCCCCTGAGGTATGTCCTGGAGCGCGCCCATCCCGGCCTGCGGACGCGGTGGACGCCCCGAGATGACGAGAACGGGGGACCGGGAGACGCTCGCGTTGGCGATGCCCGTGATGGCGTTGGTCAGCCCGGGTCCCGCGGTCACCATCGCGACGCCCAGCGACCCCGTGAGGTCCGCCTGCGCGTGCGCCATGTACACCGCGGCGCACTCGTGGCGCACGTCCACGACGCTCATGCCGGCCCGCGCGGCCTCGTCCCAGATCGGCTGGATGTGCCCCCCGCAGAGCCCGTATATCCGAGTCACGCCCCGGCGCGCCAGAAACTCCGCGATCAGGCGGGCGCCCGTGCGAGGGACGGTCCTGGCAGCGGTCGCCTCCATCACGCTCTCCCATAGATATTAATGATCGTCACCCACACCGGCCCTATCCTTCCCGGCGAGGCCCATGGCCTCGGCCACCTTGAGCGTGTCCGTGTACTGGACGAAGCGGACGATCCGGCCCCCTTCGAGCTCTATCAGGCGCGCGAACTCCGCCCTCACGGACCTGCCGGTGCTCCGGTACTCGCCTTCGTAGAAGCCCAGCGCCACCACGCACCCGCCCGCGTCGAGGTACCGCTCGACGACGGCCCTCCAGTCCTCCCAGCGCTCCCTGAACCCGGCGAAGACCCCGTCGAAGATGGCGTCGGCCCCGACGTAGCGGCCCCCGCGGGGGAAGCCCTCCATCTGCACCCACTCGATCTCCGGGTCGAACAGCCGGCGGATCCCCTCATTGTCCCGCCTGGCGAACAGGCGGTACATTTCCCGGACGGTCTCCACGTTGCCCGCGGCCCCCACTACGGTTCCCAAACGACGGAGAGTTCGACGTCCATGTTTCCCAGCGTGGCCCGCGAGTACGGGCAGACCCCATGCGCTTTCTCCATCAGCTCCTCGGCCTCTTCTTTCGACAGGCCCGGCAGGCGCCCGACCAGCTCGGCCGCCAGGCCGAAACCTCCCTCAGGATGCCTCCCAATGTGCACCCGCGCCGTGATGGAGGCGCCACTCACGTCCACCTTCTGCTGGCCGGCGACGCGCCGCAGGGCGTTCTCGAAGCACGCCGCGTACCCGGCGGCGAAGAGTTGCTCGGGGTTCGTGCCGGGACCGCCGGGCCCGCCGAGTCCCTCCGGCATCGAGAGGTCCAGATCGAGCACACCGTCCGAAGACTCCACGTGGCCGCGGCGGCCTCCCCGCGCCGTTGCGGTTGCGGTATACAGTTCTTTCATCTTCCTCCTGTCCCCGATCATCTCCTCCCGATGCTCACCGCTCCGTGCTGACGCGTTTGCGACGAACTCGGGAGGGGTTCTCGGGTACCATTTACCGATGCCTCCGGGCGCGGCGTTCGGGAAGGCCCGAGAACGCGACGCAGACCACCGCAGGGATCGTCGCCCGTGGGGGGGGGGGGCCGATGGCCGCGACCCCCCCCAAATAAAATTTACCAAAGCCCGGGG
>CAXTDD010000016.1:9580-14820 GCA_964242955.1 uncultured Rubrobacteraceae bacterium
GGTCCTTAGGACCTCTACCGCACGAAATGAATCTTCCCCAACGATGGGCTAAAAGTCGGGGGCGTCACCGTTGCGGGGCGTCGTCTTCTGGGAGACGATAGCGTCGAAGTTGCGCTTGATGTACTCGCCGCAGCGGACCGAGAGGGCACCGATGGTGGGCGTCGGGTTCACCGCGCCGCCGGTGGTCAGCGAGCTACCGTCGACGACGAACAGGTTCGGGACGTCCCAGGTCTGGTTGTACTTGTTGGTCACCGAGTCCTCGGGGTCGTTGCCCATCCTGCAGGTCCCCATGAGGTGCCAGGCCGGGGGCGGGAAGATCACGCCGGTGTCGTTCGTCTCGGTCGCGCCGACCGCCCTGGTGGCCTCGAAGATGCGCTCGATCCCGAAGTTGGAGAGCGCTATGTCGTTCTCGTGCGGCTGCCAGTTGACGTGGGCGGCGGGGAGATCGCTCGAGTCGGTGACCTCGGGGTCCAGCGTGACGGCGTTCGTCTCGACCGGCAAATCCTCGCCGAACATAAAGATCATCATGTTATGCCCGAAGTGCTCGTTAAAGAACTTCCGGTGACCCTTGCCCCACGGCGCGACGTGCCCGGTGTGGGTGCCCATGGACGTGTAGGCCGAGCCGAAGCTCCTGGCGACCTGCATCCCCAGGCCGTTGACGAAGCCGCGGTCCGTGTCCGTGTGGTAGAACTCGTGGGAGTACAGGGGGGCGCCGAAAGCGCCCTTGTACCCCTCGATCGGGTCCTCAAACCAGGAATCGCAGAAGGCGAAGATGTGGTGCATCAGGTACTTGCCCACCAAGCCGTTGCTGTTCGCCAGCCCGTCAGGATGGCCGTTCTGGGCGCTCATGAGCAGCAGGCGGGGCGAGCCGATCCCGTTCGCGGCCAGCACCACGATCTTGGCGCGGACCTCGTGCCGCTCGCCGGTGTTGCGGTCGATGTAAGTCGCGCCCGATGCCTTCCCGTTGCTGGTGTTGATCGTCTCGACGCGGGCCATGGGACGCAAGTCGGCGCCGTTCGCGATCGCCGTGGGCCAGTGCGAGTAGTCGGGCGTGCCGAGCGACCCGCGCGGGCAGCCGGAGAGGCAGTTCCCGCACGCGTTGCAGGCCAGGCGGCCGTTGCGGGCCTTGGTGATGATAGCGTTGTCCGACGGCCACCAGTGCCAGCCCAACTCGTCGGCCCCTTTGGCGAACCTGAGGCCCAGCTTGCCGGGATGGACGGTGGGATCGCGCTGCGCGCCCGAGCGATCGGGGTAGGACGGGTCCCCAATGACGCCGGAGATCCCGTACTCGGCGTCGTTCTCGTCGTAGAACGGGGCGAGGTCCTCGTAGCTGATCGGCCAGTCGATCGTCCCCTCGAGCCCGTGCTCGGTCCCCTTCTTGAAGTCTATGGGTTTGTAGCGCGGCCAGTGGCCCGCGTAGTGGAGCACGCTGCCGCCGACGTTGTTCATCATGTACGGCGTGGTCTCGCCGGTCACCGGGTAGTCCTCGGGGAGTTGGCGGACGTTCGGGTCGTAAGCCCAGCCCCGGTTCTTCTCGATCTCCCACTCGTTGTGGTAGTGGGCGTGCTGCGCGGGCTTCACCCAGGGACCTTGCTCCAGGCATGTAACCCGCATCCCGGCATCGGTCAGCTTCTTGGCGACCCCGGCTCCACCCGGTCCCGAGCCGATGACCAAAACGTCGGTCTCGTCGTAGCTTCTCTTCCCCACGCTTTTCCTTTCTTTCCCTGGATCTTCTCTAATTGGCGCTGGTTACTTACCGTTCTTTATCCAGCCGACCTTGCTCAGGTCGATCCGCTCGACGTCCTCCGTCTTGATGTAGCTGCCGCGACCGTGCTCGTACAGCGAATGGTCCCACCGCTCGATGGTGCGGATGTAGCCGTAGGGCTGCGGAGGCCCGTGGTAGTCGCGGCCGGCCGGCACGTTCTTCTGGATCGCCAGCGTTACCTCAGGCCGCGAGTAGTAGCCGTAGAACACGAGACCTCGCAGCTGGGCGAAAAACGTCTCGTCCTCCGACTCGATCCGCTTGAGGATCTCGACCCGCCCGGCCGAGTCGGCCGAGAGGAACTCCTCGCCCAACAAACCGTCGATGGCGGCTTTGAAGTCGTCCTCCTCGACCAAGGGATAGTGAATGGCCTTCTCGCCGCTCGGCGCGGTGTAGCGGCCAATGAAGTCCACCACACCCACCTCGCTCGGCGCGGGGAAGCCCTCGCCCGGCGGGACGATCTCGTCCGCCGCCGCGTTCAGGATGGCGGTCTGTCGCTCCGAGAACTCGACCGGCTCCTCGAGGCCGCCGAGACGGGGTCTACCGACGTCGAAGCCGCCTACGGCCGGGTCCGGGGCAGTCTCCGGCGCCCCCCACACCATGGGCTTCTCTTCGACCATTTGCTTCTCTTCGCCCAATTTCTCGCTCACCACAAGCTCCTCTCCCTGACTCTGCCACGCGCTTCCGTCCTGTACGTGAAACCGTCCGTGTCTACCGAGCCTACCTATCCTCCCCTCGGATAGAACGGGCGGGGGGCGAAAAATCACGCCCCCCTTCCACCCCACGCTCCATCAGGAACTTGAACCCGTAGGGGATCTCGACGGAGAACCCGCTGTCCCGGCCGCCTTCGCGGGCGTAGATGTGGTAGCTGTCCGACGAGTAGACGTCGGCGAACGGGCGCTCCACGTACACGCCCACGCCGGCGACCTCGCCGACATGCACGTCGCCGCCACCCAGGTACTGGGCGTCGATCAGCAACAACGTCGTCCCGCCGCAGCACCCGTTGTCGATCTTGAAGGCGACGTCGCCGCGGAGGTCCTTCACCTTTGCCAGGCGCTCCGTGGCATCAGGGGTGATCGTTACCTGAGCCATCGTCTACAGCGGGGCGTCGGCCCAGTCCGCGGGAAGCCCCGGCGCGCCCGTGAGACGACCGTCGAGGTTGACCGTGATGTGCTTGATCTGCGTGTAGCTGGCGATCGTTTCGAGGCCTTCTTCGCGGTTGACCCCGCTCTGCTTGCTGCCGCCGTGCGGCGCCTGGGGCACCTCGCCGTACCAGTCGTTGATGATCACGCCGCCGGACTCGATGCGCCGGGCCGTCGAGAGCGCCTTGTCGATGTCCTGCGTCCAGATCCCCGCGAACAGGCCGAACGGCGAGTCGTTTGCCTGCCGGAGCATCTCCTCTTCGTCGTCCCACGCGATCACCGACAGCACCGGACCGAAGATCTCCTCCTGGGCGATGCGCATCTTGTTGTCCACGTTGGTGAAGACCGTGGGCTCCACGTAGTACCCGTCCCGGAGGCCGTCGTCCTCGACGCGCCCGCCGCCGACGAGCAACTCAGCACCTTCCTGCTTGCCGACGTCGATGTAGTTGAGCACGCGCTCCAACTGCTCCTGCGATACCAGCGGCCCCATCTGCGTTTCCTCGTCGAAGATGTCGCCGATCCGCACGCTCTTTATCCTCTCGACCAAAGCTTCGAGGAACCGATCGTAGATGTCCCGGTGCAAGAACAGACGCGAGCCCGCCACGCAGACCTGACCGGCGTGGGAGAATATGCCCTGCATCGTGCCCTCGACCGCGTCTTCAAGACGGGCGTCGGGGAAGATGATCTGGGGGCTCTTGCCGCCAAGCTCCAGGTTGATCTGGGCGACGTGATCGGCCGCCATCTTCGCGACCAGCTTGCCCGTAGATACGGAGCCCGTGAAGGTGATACCTTCGACCAACTCGTGCGACGCGAGCGCGGCCCCGGCCTCGGCGCCGTAGCCGGTCACCACGTTGACCACGCCCGGCGGAAAGCCGGCCTGCTCGCAAAGCTCGGCGAACTTGAGCGCGCTGAGCGGCGTCTCTTCGGCAGGCTTGATGACCACCGTATTTCCCATGGCGAGCGCGGGGGCCACCGAGCGGGCCGTTATCAGGAACGGGTAGTTCCACGGGATGATATGGGCGGTCACACCCAAGGGCTCCAGCAGCGTGAAATCCAACTGCCCCCCGGGGACGTTGATCGTGCGTCCACCGACCTTGTCCGCCAGCCCGGCGTGGTAATCGAACCAGAGCGGGGTGGCCTCCATGAGCTGCAACGCCTTGGCGTAATAGTGGCCGCTGTCCAAAGCCTCGACGCGGGCAAACTCTTCTTTTTGCTCCGACAGGAGGGTCGAGAGCTGCCGCAACATCATTCCCCGGGCGAAAGCGGGGGTGTCGCGCCAACCCGGAAGCGCGTCCTTGGCCGCTTTGACCGCCCGGTCAACGTCCTCGTCCGTGCCGCGCGGGACGGTGCCGATCACACCGCCCGTGGATGGATCGACCACCTCGAACGTCTCGCCGGAGGACGCCGGTCCCCACTCGCCATTGATGTATATGGACATCTCCCCGACGTGGCGGTCCTTCGAACCGTCCGCGGTCTGCAGAGACCCGGCCGGTACGGTCGCATCCGTGGTGCGCTGCGTGGTTTCTTCGGTAGCCATCTCTTGCTCCTCTCACAGATTCGGCCACAAGACTCGTCCAACGTTTGGCGTAGTCTTATTACAAGCAACCAAGAGACCAAAGCGTCGCATAGCCGCCTTGGTAGCACGGCGACTTGCATATGCATAGCGATTTATCGCTCGGTCAAACCCCTGAGTTCACCCTACTCAGCACCTCCTCTCCTTTCCACGCCACGTATCGTACTAAGCGATAATTCGCCTGTCAACCGAGCGCACGTTCAACAACTATTTTGCTTTATACGAGGCAGTTCTGGGGGAGATTCCTTCGATTCTGAGGATTCCGGTAACGGTGTCGCCGCCGTACGTTCGGAGGCTTGTGTCGGGTTTTGGGACGATTCGCGGACGAAGGAGAGGTTCGCGCCGAAGGGGCGTCAATCTCAACTCAAGCATTGTTACCGGCGTTTGGCGGACCGTTTTGGGCCCTGCTCACGGAACGTAAACGTGTGGGCCTGACCCGGTGGGGTTACGACCGGGCGACTCCGCCCAGATAGATCTTCTCGAACATCTCCGCCAGGTGCTCGGGGGGAAGATCTCCGTTTGGCCTGTACCAGAAAATGGTCCAGTTCAAGAGGTTGAGGAGCGCCAGCCCGAGGTCCTTGGCGGACGCCTCCTTCCACAGCACTCCGGCATCCTGGGCCTCCGAAAGAACGCCCCGCACCAGATGCTCATACTCGTCTCTGAGACGCACGATTTCAAGCCGTCGGGGGGCTGAGAGAGCCCTGAGCTCCGTCAGCATCGTCGCGTGTTTCTCTCTGTCCTCGAGCATGGCGACGACGTGGGC
>CAXTDD010000017.1:0-14799 GCA_964242955.1 uncultured Rubrobacteraceae bacterium
TGGTCTCGCGCATCCCGCCGACGTCCTCGTAGCGGGTGGCCGGCACGTTGCGGCTGCCGGGCGCCGTCCCGCTCGCCGCCGCCACGTTCGCCCCGCCGCTCCTCACGCTGCGCGCCAGCCGCTCGATGAGACCTTCCCTGTCCTCCGGGACGGGTGTCTTTACCGGCTCGCGCCCTTCGCGGCTCTTCACGACCTTCCAGTCGGGAAGGGGACCCCTCTCGCGGAAGGACCAGGCGTCGTCCTTGCCGGGTTCTATCCTCTCGGGGAGCCGGGCGACGAGCTCGGCGGTCGCGTCGAGGTCGAGGATGGGGCAGTGGACGCACGGCCCGAGGTCGGAGAGGACGCGCTCGGTGATCCCTTCCTTGTCCACCTCGAAAGCGGCTTCCCCGTTCATCTCTCCATAGGCGTACCAGGAGTTGTTCGTCAGGTGGTCGTTGTCGTAGAGGTGGATCTGGCGGCACGGAAAGAGCTGCTTGTCCTCCAAGTGCTTCGGCGTGCACCAGTCCCTCGCGGCCGTCCCGGACCGCTGCTTGCGCAAGAAACACCGCGTCCCCGCGAAGAGCTCCTCGCCCGAGACGGGCGTCCCGTCCGCCGCGTACCCGGCCGCTTTCTCGCCCCGCAACAACCCCGAGAAGTCGTCGAGGATCCGCCAGTCGTCGGGCAGGTCCAACTCCACGGAGACCCGCGCCGCGCCGTTGGCGCCCGAGACCCCGTACGAGGCGTGCCCGGCCGCCGCCGCGGCTGCCCGCCCGAGGTGGCCTTCGGATGCTAGAGGAAAATCTACCCTTACCTTCATCGTCCGCCGATTCTAACCCACGCCGCGCGGGGTTGTAGCGTTCAGAATAGTTATCCCCATGTTACGAAGAACCGTCCGAAAGGTTACTGGGTCGTCTCCGCTCCGTAACCCGTCTTCCGGGCAACTTCCACCAGAGAGGCCGGCCTACCCGTCCGGCCCGCGTTCGCGCGCATCGTCGTCCACCGCACCGCGCTCCCATTCACCGCGCAGCACGCCCATCAGCACGTTGTCCACGTAGCGCCCGCCGAGCCAGACGTGCTCCCGCATCCTTCCCTCCTCCACGAAACCGCAGGCCTTGTAAGCCCGGATGGCCCGCCCGTTGGCTGCGTGCACCTCCAGTCACACCCGCCTGAGGTTCCTGAGCCGGAACGCGTAGTCCAGCAGCAGGCCCACGGCCTCCCGCCCGTAACCCCTGCCCCAGTACTCCCTGTTCCCGATGACGATGCCGAGCTCGGCGTGCCGCACGGTCCAGTCGATGTTGAAGAGCCCGCAGGTCCCGACGCACTGCTCGTCCGCCTCGATGGCGAAGTTGGTCCTGTCGCGCGGCGGGTCGGCGACCTCCCGCTCGAAATCCTTCTGCAACAGTTCCAGCGTGCGTGGGATAGGCGGGTCTCCCCCGCCGGCGAGCCCCACTTCAAGGTCGTTCGCAAACCCCAGCAGGCGCGGCAGGTCCTCCCGCGTGACGGCCCGCAACGTCACCTTCTCACCCCGAAGCAATCGTCCTCCCTTCGGGGCGCGCCGGTCCGGCAGAAAACCTGAAACCTGATGCCTGCAGCCTGAGACCTACAGGAATGCTGGCACGAGCTCGCCCTTTACGAGATCGGCGTAGTGTTCCCGTTCTCTCACCACGGACCAGCGGTCGCCGCTGACCATGACCTCCGTGGGACGGGGGCGGGAGTTGTAGTTGGAGGCCATCGAGAAGCCGTAGGCGCCGGCGCCCATGACGGCCAGGAGGTCGCCTTCTCTGGCGTCGGGCAGTTCGCGGTCGCGGGCCAGGTAGTCGCCGGACTCGCAGACGGGGCCCACGAGGTCGGCGTTCGCGACGGAGCCGTTCTCTTCGACGGCCCGGATCTCGTGGTGCGCGTCGTAGAGGCTCGGGCGCAACAGGTCGTTCATCCCGGCGTCGGCGACGATGAAGTCCCTCTCCCCGCTCTTTTTGCGGTAGACGACGCCGGTCAGGAGGACACCGGCCGCACCCGAGATGAAGCGGCCCATCTCGCACAGGATCTTGACGGGCTCTTGCAGGCGCTGCAGCGCCGGACGTATGGCCTCCACCAGCTCTTTCGGCGTCGGGGCCTCCTCGTCCTTGTAGCGGATACCGAGGCCGCCCCCGATGTTGAAGTACCGGATGTCGAAGCCGCGCTCCAGGAGCTCCTCGACGAGGCCGGCCGACCTCTCGATAGAGTCCTTGAAAGGTTGGAGCTTGGTGATCTGGGACCCTATGTGCTGGTGCACGCCGATAAGGTCCACGCACTTGTACTCTTTGGCCCGCTCGGCGAGCGCGAGCGCCTCGTCCACCGGGATGCCGAACTTGTCCCGCTCCCTGCCGGTGGTGATGTGGTCGTGGCTGCCGGCGTCCACGTCGGGGTTGACGCGTAGGGCGACGCGGGCCCGCTTGCCGAACCGGTAGGCGAGCTGCTCCAGGCGCTCGAGCTCCGAGGCCGACTCGACGTTAAAGAGCAGGATGCGCTCCCCGAGCCCCGCCATGAGCTCCTGCTCCGTCTTCCCCACGCCCGCGAAGACGACCTTCTTGGGGTCGAAGCCCGCGCGCATCGCCCGGTAGAGCTCCCCGCCCGAGACGATGTCGGCCCCGGCCCCGAGGGAGGCGAGTGAGCGCAGGACGGCCAGGTTCCCGTTCGCCTTGACCGCGTAGCAGACCAGGTGATCCAGGCCCGAGAAGGCCTCGTCGAGCTCCTGGTACGCCTTCTGGATGGCGGCGTGGCTGTAGACGTAGGTCGGGGTTCCGGCCGTTCGGGCTATCTCGGAGAGCGCCACGCCCTCGCAGCGGAGGCTCCCCCCCTCGTAGTAGAAGTCGTCCAAGACCTTCCTCCTCGCTCCGCCGTGGAAGTGCTATATTTTTCGCTCCTGTAATCGGAGCCGTAGGGGAGAATATACCCCGTGCCGAAACCCCGCGCGACACCCCCCGCCGAAGAGACTTCGCCCACCGCGAAGACGCGTCCGCTCCTGCTCAACCCGATCCTGGAGGCCCAGGGCGCATACCCGCTCCTGCGCCTCGACGAACGCCGCAAGGAGCTCGAAGAGACCGGAAGGGAGACCTTCGATTTCGGCACCGGCGACCCCCGCGAGCCGACGGACGGGACCATCCGCGAAGCCCTCAAGAACGGTGTTTCCGAGACCAGCCGCTACCCGAGCACGACCGGAAAAAGGGAGCTGAGGGAGGCTTTCGCCGGCTGGATGGGGCGCCGCCACGGCGTCTCCCTCGACCCGGAGACGGAGGTCCTGCCCGCCACGGGTTCCAAAGAAGCCATCTTCCACGCCCCGCTCGCCTTCCTGCACCACTCGCACGCCAGGCGCGGCGTCGCCTACGGCACGCCGGGCTACCCGGTCTACGAGCGGGGGACGCTCTTCGCCGGCGGCGACGCCCGGCCGGTCGGGCTGCGCCGGGAGGACGGGTTCCTGCTGCGGACCGAGGACGTGGACCCCGGGGAGACCCGGATACTCTGGATCAACTACCCCCACAACCCCACCGGCGCCGCGGCGACGTACGAGTACCTCGAAGCGGTCGCCAGCTACGGCCGCGAGCACGACATCCTTCTCTTCTCCGACGAGTGCTACAACGACCTCTACTCCGGCGAACCCCCGCCCTCCATACTGGAGATCACCAAAGAGAGGACCCTGGCGTTCTGCTCCCTCTCCAAGCGCAGCGGCATGACCGGCTACCGATCCGCGATGATGGCGGGCGACCCCGAGCTCGTCTCCGCCCTCAAAAAGCTCCGCCCCTCCGTCGGGGTCGCCGCCCAATCCTTCGTCCAGGACGCCGCCACGACCGCCTGGAACGACGACGCCCACGTCGAGAAACGCCGAAAGATCTTTGGAGACAAACGCGCCCTTTTCACGGATTTCTTCGACAGGTCCGGCCTCGACTACCTTCCGACGGACGCCAGCTTCTACCTGTGGGTCGAGGTGCCGGACACGTTCGCCCGCGACGACGAGGCGTACGCGATGCGCCTGCTCGAAGCGGGCATCGTCGTGGCGCCGGGACGTTCTTTCGGCCCCGGAGGAGAGGGCTACGTCAGGGTCGCGCTCGTGCCCGGATTCGAGGCGTGCAAGAGGGCGATAGAGCGGTGGGAGGAGCCGCCCGCTTAGGATGATGCATGATCGGCGCCGGGACCGGCGTCGTATGTAGAATAGTCTGGCGGCGGGTGGCTTGAGAGGAGACGGTGGGAAGACGAAGAGAACGGATCGGCTTCGTGGGGGCGCCGGGTCAAGGGGCATCTACTTTCGGGGGAGAGGAGCATCTTTACCGGGCCTTCTTCAGGTCCGGGCCGGATGGCGTGCTCTTCGCGGACGCCGGGGGCGGCATCCTGGACGCCAACGAGGAGGCGTGCCGGCTGCTCGGGCGTCGGCGGGAGGAGTTGCTGGCGCCTGGCGGGGGTGAGATCTTCGACCCCACGGACCCGCGGCTCGCGGCGGCCCGCGGGGAGCAGGAGAGGACGGGGTCTTTCCGGGGTCTCTTGCGCGTACGGCGGGGGACCGGCGAGGACGTCGAGACCTTCGAGGCCTCCGTTACGGTGGCCGGGTACGTGGACGGCTTCGGGGAGGACCGGCTCGTGATCGTGGTGCGCGACACGGGGGGCGGGAAACGCACGGACCCGGAGGTCGTCAGGGGTGCCGAGGAGATGTTCCTCTCGCTCTCTAGCTACGTGGGGGACGCGGTCGTCGTCTTCGAGATCGACGGGTCTTTGCGCTACGTGAGCCCGGCGCTGGAGCGGTTGACCGGGTACGCGCCAGAGGAGCTCATAGGCGCCGTTATGCTCGACGTGATCCACCCGGAGGACCTGGAGCGGGTGGTGGCCGAGAGCGTGGAGATCTGGGACTCCCCCGGCATCGCCCCGCCCTTCGTCTTCCGCCTGAGACGCAAGGACGGCTCCTGGGCCCACCTGGAGTTCGCGATGAACAACCTCCTGGAAGACGAACGGGTCGGCGGCGTCGTGGTCATCATCAGGGACGTGACCGAGCGCGTGCGGGCCGAAGAAGAGGTGCGCCGTCTGAACGCGGAACTGGAACGCCGGGTGGACGAGCGTACCGCCGAGCTGCGGGCCGCCGTCGCGAAGCTCAAGGAGAACGAGGGGCTGTTCCGGGCCGCCTTCGAGGGTGCGGCCACCGGCATCGCCCTCCTCTCGGCCGACGGACGCTGCCTGCGGGCAAACCGCCGGTTCTGCGCCGTCACGGGCTACGACCAAAAGGAACTTCTCGGCGAGAGCCTCCACCGGATAGTCCACCCGGAGGACGCGGCCAGGGACGGGGAGCGCCGGCAGGGCATGGTGTCCGGTGGGGCGTCGGACTACTCGGCCGAGGCGCGCTACCTGCGAAAGACCGGGGATTTCATCTGGGTCTCGTCGAACGTCTCGCTGGTGCGGGAGCCTTCGGGCGAGCCCGCGTACTTTATCCTGGTGGTCGAGGACATAGACGAGCGCAAGAAGGCGGAGCTTGCGCTGGGCTCGCTCACGCTCAGGGAGAAAGAGGTTCTGCTGCGTTTGGCGCGGGGCGACACGAACCGCGGCATCTCCGCCAGCCTATTCATCAGCCCCAACACCGTCCGCTCCCACGTGCAGAGCATCATCCTCAAGCTCGGCGTCGAGAACCGCACCCAGGCCGCCCGTCGCGCCCTGGAGCTCGGCCTCGTCCCGGAGGATTCCGGCCCGGCTTAGGGGATCTGCCTCGGCCCGGAATCCGGTTCTGCTCTTGCTAAACTGCCGGGTTATGAGAGAGAGAATAGAAGCCGCGTTCGAGGATAGAAGCCTGCTGGAAGACGAGGAGCACCGGCGGGCCGTCTTCGAGGCGGTAGACGCGCTGGACCGGGGCGGGTTGCGGGTCGCCGAGAAGCGCGGCGGCGGGTGGGAATCCAACGCGTGGGTGATGAAGGCGATCAACCTGTACTTCACCGTCGCCGAAATGGAGACCATCGAGGCCGGCCCTTTCGAGTACCACGACAAGATACCGACCAAGAAGAACCTGAAAGAGGCCGGCGTCCGCGTCGTGCCGCCGGGCACGGTGCGCTACGGGGCCTTTGTCGAGCGGGGCGTGGTCGTGATGCCCGGCTACGTGAACATCGGGGCCCACGTGGGGAGCGGCACGATGGTCGATACGTGGGCCACGGTGGGCTCGGGCGCCCAGATCGGCAGGAACCTCCACCTCGCCGGGGGGGTCGCCATCGGCGGCGTGCTGGAGCCCCCGGGGGCCATGCCCGTCGTGAAAGAGGACGGGGCTTTCGTCCGGTCGCCGCCCGTCGTCACCGGCCTTTGCCGGGCCGCGGGCCGGCGTCCCGGGGGGCGGGCTCGTCGGGGAGGGGGCCGTGCTCGGCGCCAACGTCGTGCTCAACGAGTCCATCCCGATCATCGACGTCACCGGCGCCGAGCCGGTCGAGCACCGCGGGCCCGTGCCGCCCCGCTCCGTGGTCGTGCCGGGCACGCGCACGCGCGAGTTCCCCGCCGGCGCCTACGACCTCCAGACGCCCCTGATCGTCGGCGTCCGCCGCGAGTCCACCGACCAGAAGACGTCCCTCAACGACGCCCTGCGCGAGTTCGGGGTCAGCGCGTGAACGAGCGCCTGCTCGAATCGCTCCTCTTCTTCCTGGAACATCCGAGCGTGACCGGCGAAGAGAAGGATCTCTGCGACGACCTGGCGGCACGCATAGGCAACGCCCCCGGCTGGGAGATCGGGCGCATCTCCAACAACCTCATGGTGCGGCGCAAAGAGCCGGACCCCTCGCGCCAGAAGGTGGTGTTCGCCGGGCACCTGGACACGGTGCCGCAGCCTGAGGAGCCCATCGAGGTCCGCGTCGAGGGCGAGCGGGTCTACGGCCGGGGCGCCTCGGACATGAAGGCCGGCGACGCGGTGATGCTGGCGCTGCTGGAGAACCTGGACTGGGACGACGCCCGCTTCGAGCCGATGTTCGTCTTCTACGAGCGCGAGGAGGGCCCCTACGCCGAGAACGGGCTGGAGGCGGTCTTCGCCGGGAGCCCGTGGGTGCTGGAGGCCGACCTCGCCATCGTGCCGGAGCCCACCGAGGGGGCATTGGAGGTCGGGTGCGTGGGCACCTGCCAGGTCGAGGTTACCTTCAGTGGCAAGTCCTCGCACGCCGCGCGGCCCTGGCAGGGGGAGAACGCCATCACGAAGGCCGGAGAGTTCCTCGCCGCCCTCCACGAGAGGCCGGCCAACGAGGTGGTCGTGGGTGGCCTCGCGTTCTACGAGGTCCTGACGCCGACGATGGCGAGGGGTGGCCGGGCCAAGAACGTCGTGCCCGACGCGTTCTGGATCAACGTCAACCACCGCTTCGCCCCGGGTAAGGACATAGAGGACGTCAAGCGCCTCTTCGACGACCTCCTGGGCGGCGAGGCGACGTACGAGATCCCGGACTTCGCCCCGAGCGGGTCGGTGGACCTGGACAACCCGCTCCTCCAGGAACTCATCGACACCGGCCTCGAAGTTCGACCCAAACAGGCCTGGACCGACGTGGCCCGCTTCGCCGAGCGCGGCGTCGCCGCCGTCAACTTCGGTCCCGGCTCGCCCTCCCAGGCCCACCAGGACGCCGAACACGCCGAGGTCCCCCTTCTGGAAGACTGCTACAAACGCCTCGCCTCGTTCCTGAAGACTTTTTGAGGCATAATTGGGGGGCCGGAAGTTCCGGCTGGGGAAGGCGAAGGAAGGGGAAAGCTATGCACAGACGGCGGGCGAACGTCGTCGCGGGCAGGCACGATGCGGCAGTCTTGAGCCGCAAAGACTTTCTCAGGCTTGGCGGGGCGGGTTTCGCGGGTGCTGCGTTGTTGGGCGCGGCCGGTTGCGCGGGCGGACAGCAGGACGGCGGCGGCGGAAAGAACGCGGTCGACTGGCAGGCGATCCCCACCTACTCGCTGCAGGGCACGGAGCCCGCCCGCGTAGAATACCTGGAGAGGGCCATCTCCGACTGGGAGGAGTCCAGCGGTAAGACGGTCAACCCCCTCGTCTCCTCGTCTGACGTCACGGCGGCGAACGCCCGCCTTCTGGAGCAGGCCTCCCAGGGCCGCGCGCCGGACATCTCGATGGTCGACTCCTACCTGTTCCCGCGCTTCTACGACTTCGCGCAAGACGTCGGCGACTACCTGGGCGGTATCTCCGTGGATGACTACTTCCCGTTCGCCAGGGACCTGATGACCGGCGGCGGGGGCACCAGGGGCCTCCAGTTCACCACGGACGTGCGGGTCTTGTTCTACCGCAAGGACCTCCTCTCCAGCCCCCCGAAGTCCTGGGACGAGGTTTTGCAGATGGGACGGGACGTGCGGGGTGAGGCGGGGGACCCTTTCCTGTTCCCCGCCGGCAGGGACGAGGGGACCATGACCACGACCGTCCTGCCGCTGTTCTGGTCGCAGGGCGGCGAGCTTACCGACGGCGGGGGCAACCCCATCTTCGGCGAGGGGTCCAACCGGGACGCCATGCTCAATGCGCTGAGCTTTATCCAGGGGTGCGTGGAGGCCGGCATCACCCCGAAGCGGGTGACGGAGTACGGGCTCGAGACCGACCTGAACGGCGACGCGGCCTCCGGCGAGACGGCGATGTTCCTCGGCGGGAACTTCCAGGTCGGCCTGCTCAAGGACATCGTCGGCGCCGACGAGTTCGTCTCCCGGTGGGCCGTGGCGCCCATCCCGTCAGAGAGCGGCGGCGACTACGCGAGCACCGCCGGGGGGCAGATGTGGGGCGTCTTCAGCGAGGACGAGGCCAAACAGAGGACCGGCGTGGACTTCCTGAAGTCGGCCTTCGTGGGCGACGAGGGGATGGCGCAGTGGTGCAACGTCGGCGGGTACCTGCCGCCGCGGGAGTCCGTCTTCGACGTTTCGGCCTACGAGGGCGACGAGTACACGGACACCTTCAGGGAGCACCTGAACGAGTACGCGCGTAACCGTCCGGCGGCCGAATCCTATCAAGACATCTCGACCGCCCTGCAGGTCGCGGTTACCGAGGTGGTCTCGGGCAGCTCCTCGCCGGAGCAGGCCCTGGACACCGCCGTCAACACCGTGCCCTCCGGCTAGGGGGCCCGGACGTGGCGGCCACCAAACAGATCACAGGGAGACGCTCCCCGCGCGGGGCCCTGGCGGGCTCTCCGCTGATTTGGTTATTGCCCTTGCTGATCGTCCTTCTTGCCACCTTCGTCTATCCGATCTTCGAGATAGCCCGCCTGAGCCTCACGGACGCGAGCCTCGTCGGCGACGATTACGAGTACACCTTGGGCTCCTACACCTCGCTGTTCCGTTCGCCGTACTTTCTGGGGATGCTCACGGTGACGGTGGTCTTCGTCTTTGTCAGCGTGGCGTTCCAGATGTTGCTGGGGTTCCTGATCGCGCTGGTCGTGGACCAGGGACGCCGCAGGGGTCTGAGGGCATCTGTCGTGACCCGAACGGCGGTCCTCTCGGCCTGGGCCATCCCCGGTGTCATCATCGGGATCATCTGGAGCATCCTCTACGAGCAGGGGCCGTCCGGGGTGCTCAACTACGCCTTCGAGGCGACCGGCATCGGGAGCGTGCCGTTCCTCTCCGATCCGCAGGCCGCCCTGGCCTCCGTCACGTTCGCCAACATCTGGCGGGGCACGGCGTTCAGCATGATCCTGGCCTACGCCGGCCTCCAGACCCTCCCTGACGACGTCCTGGACGCCGCCCGCGTGGACGGGGCGAGCGCCCTCCAGCGGCTCTTCCGGGTGGTGCTGCCGCTGCTGGCCCCCATGCTGTTCATAAACCTGGTGATCGTCACCATAGAGACCTTCAACACCTTCGACATGGTGCTGGCGCTCACCGGCGGTGGGCCAGGCCGGAGCACCGAGGTTGTGGCCCTGAGCATCTACAACCAGATCTTCCAGCAGTTCCATCTCGGCCAGGGGGCCGCCACCGCCGTGCTGCTCCTCTCCATAAACGTAGTCATGACGGTCCTGTACCTGCGTTTCCTCGAACGCGAAGAAGAGGTGGCCTGAGATGGGCAGGGTCGGAAGGGAGCGGCTCACGGTCGCGGGCCTCCATGTGGCCTACGCGGCGATCACGGTCTTCTTTCTGTTCCCGATCTTCTGGGTCTTGTCCATGTCGCTCAAGTCGGTGCCGCAGCTCTTCGCGACGCCGCCGATGTTGTTCCCGCTGAACCCCAGGTTCGAGAACTACTCCTACGTACTCTCGGAGACCCCGATCATCGGGTACATGCTCAACTCGGCGGGGGTCGTGCTCGGGACGGTCTTCTTTACGCTGCTCATCGCCACGCTCGCGGCCTACGGGTTCTCCAGGTACGCCTTCCCGTACAAGCGGCCTTCGCTATTGGCGGTGCTGTTGTTCCAGATGATCTCGCCGGTCGTCATAGCCATCCCCCTCTACCGGCTCTTCGCGGCGCTCTCGCTCCTGAACAGTTTCGGGACCCTGATCTTGGTCTACGTCGCGGTGATACTGCCGTTCACGACGTGGTTCTTGAAGGGTTACTTCGACACCATCCCGTACCAGATGGACGAGGCCGCGATAGTGGACGGGGCGACCCGCTGGCAGGTGTTGACGCGGATACTGCTCCCGGTGTGCGCGCCGGGGATAGCGACGGCGGCGATCCTGGCCGCCGTCCTCTCGTGGTCGCAGTTCGTCATCCCGTTCATCCTGCTCGACGATAGGGCCATGTACCCGGTCTCCGTGGGCCTGGTAGATCTGCAGTCGAACACGGACGCCATAACGCTCCACTACCTCTCGGCGGCCAGCATCATCGCCATAGCCCCGGTGATCGCGGTCTTCGTGGTGCTCCAACGCTACATCGTCAACGCCCTGACGAGCGGGGCGGTCAAGGGCTAAGGTTCGGTCTCCGACTCCGACGGAGCCGTGCGGAGGCGGAGGCGGAGGAAATCGAAGAAGACGCGGAGGACGGCCACGGTTGGGACGGCGAAGACGACGCCGGCCAGGCCCGCGAGTTCGCCGCCGCCTATGACGGCCAGGAGGACGATGATGGGGTGGACGTGGAGGGCGTTGCCCTGGATGCGGGGGGTAAGAAAGTTGCCTTCTAGCTGCTGGATCAGGGTGTAGACCACGATCACCAGGATTACCCGCGTGGTCGTGGACTCGATGGTGGGCGAGCCGCCGTCGAAGACCGCCGCCACGATGACGGCCGGTATCCCCCCGAGGAAAGCCCCTAGATACGGGATGATCGCCGTGGCCGACACCCACGCCCCGAGCAGGATGGCGTAGGGCACGTCGAGCAAGTAGAGCGCGAGGGCGGCGAGCACACCCTGGATGACCACGACCACCGCGAGGCCGCCGAGGTAGCGGGAGAGCGACTCGCCGAAGGCGTTCCACAGGTCGCGGGCATCGCGCCGGTAGGCCCTGGGCGCGGTCCGCAGGTAGGCGGCCTTGACCTTGCGGACGTCGGCCAGCAGGTAGACCCCCACGAAGAGAACACCGAAGAGGGCCACCCCGAAGCCGAACGCCCGCGGGATAAAGCCGACCAGGCTCCGGAGCAGGTTCTCCGTCAGGCTCCGGGCGCGGCCGAAGAGGTCGTTGACCACGGTCTGGCCGAACTCTTCGGGGTCCGAACTCGGGAGCAGGTTGCGTTTGTCGAGGAAGCCGATCAGGTCGAGCAGGAGGCGGTTGGCCTGGTTGGCTATGATGGGGACCTGGATCACGAGGTCTCTCAATTGCTGGATGAGAAGCGGCACCAGGTAGAAGAGGGCTAGCGAGATCAGGCCGATCAGGCCGAGCACGGTCACCAGGATCGCGACCGGCCTGGGCATGACGTGGGAGAGCGCCCGCACCGGAAACGAGAGCACGATGGCGAGCGCCATCCCCCCAAGGGCCACGACGGGCACGGTCGGCGCCGCGTAAAGGACCAGCACGAGCACCCCGATACCGAGCGCGATAATGCCCACAAGCACCCGCACCGGGACGTAGATCGGGGTCGGCTGGCTCCCTGTCACGGGCCCGGACCCCCGGTCCTCCCCGCCGGACCGCGTCCCCCGCCTCAGAGCCTCCGTCCAGGCCATCAACACGCCGCGCCACTTCACGTTTCCCGACTCCCCCGGTACGCGTTCACACACCCATTCTACGCGCGTGGACGCGTCCGAACCCGACCAGATCCGACGCCACACGTATCCGTCGGCCGGACGGCGGAAGAATATCCCACGTCCGGGACCCTCGATGCCGAGTGCGGTCCCCAGCGCGGCTTCTACTGCCATCCCTCCCGGCACTCCGCCGGCCAGCCCATCGTCGCCGGGTAAGCCTACCAGTTCGTCGCTCAGATCGGCTTCGCCCGCGGGGGCTTGACCGCCCCCATGGACGTGGAGCGCGTCCGTCCGGGTGGGGAAGCGAACGCGGGCTACGACCCCGTCAAGTTGCAGCCGGGGCTGGAGGGGAACTCGTGCCAGATCCTCGCCCGCTTGCGCGCCGTTTCGTCGCTCTTGTGGAGATCGGCACGCCCGCCAAGCCGCCGAAACCCTGCGGTAGATCGCCCGGGAGACCGAAAGGCCGGCTCTCCGGCCGAACTCTTGGTCGAGACGGTCCAGGCCATCGACCTTTGCGGACGACGTCCGCGTCCCACCAGACAAAGCCGAACGGACGGTTGCCGACCCGGATGCGGGATGGCATCATGGGCCGCGCCATGCCCGAAGGGTCCGACACCGCGCCCGCGAAGGAACCGTCCTCGAGTCACGACCCGGGCCCCGATCGATCCGCGGAAGTCCCCGCCACCCCCCGGACGGTGTCCGTGCTGAACTGGAAGCTGGTCGCGTGGGGCGGCCTGGTCGTCCTGTTCGCCTTCGTCGCCGCCTCCGAGCAGGTGGCTCTGGTGGCTGGTGCTCCTCTTCGGGCTGCTGGTGCCCGCGATCTCCGCGCTGCAGGCCCTCTCGCCCGCGAACCGCGGCACCGGGCCCGCCATAGACCCGCAGGATAAAGAGGCCGAACTGCTCCGTGTCCTCGGCGACGTCGGCGAGCTCACCCCGACGACGGCGGCCATGCGCACCGCCCTCACCGTGGAGGAGGCGGCCGGCATGCTGGAGAAGCTGGCCGAGAAGGGGCACCTGGAGGCGAGAACGCAAGGCGCGGTCGTGATCTACGGTCTGTGGGGGCCGGATCGCCTCGGGCCTGGCGAGGTAGAGGGCGCCCCGGCCGAACCCACCAACACCCCCGAGAACGATCCGGGCGGAGCGCGGTCATCCGCGCCGCCCCTCGTCGAACCCCTGACCGAGCGGGAGGCGGAGGTCTTCGAGCTTCTGGCGTCGGGCCGCACGAACCGCGAGATCGCCGCCGACCTGTTCGTGACGGTGGGGACCATCAAGGCCCACACCTCCAACATCTACGCCAAGCTCCAGGCGCGCAACCGCGCCGAAGCGATAGCTCGTGCCCGCGATCTCGGACTCCTGGATTAACCTCCGCATCAGGCGAACCTAACCCGAATAAACCCCCTACCTTCTACTTCCGTCCGATGACGTCGGACCCGGTTTACCACTAACCTCGGCCGTGCGGCGTGGAGTCGTCCGCGCCCGACGCACGGTGTTTCTAACAACGAGGAGGTAGACCATGTTGCTCTTCAATAGGGACGCGGGACGGTCAGGACCGCTCCGATCTTTGGTATTGGCGGCGGTTGTCCTCGCTGCCATCTTGGCGACTGGTTCACCCGCGCCGGCGCAGACGCCGCAGGAGTCGTCCGAACCGTCCCTCGGGGCGGACACCACGGCCGATGGCTCCGCCCGCCAACCGCCCGCGCATCGCGGCCCCGCCAGCAAACGTGCTGTCCAGGAGTTCCTGGACAAGACCCTCGCGCGCCAGCTCGAAGACGGCGGCATCCCCGGCGCCACGGTCTCGGTGGTAAAGGATGGGGAGGTCCTCTTCGCGGAGAGCTACGGGCAGGCCGACGTGGAGGAGGACGAGCCCGCCGTCGCCGACGAGACGCTCTTCAGAATAGCCTCCGTAACCAAGCTCTTCACGGCGACGGCGGCGATGCAGCTGGCCGAGGAGGGCAAGATCGACCTCGACGAGGACGTCAACGCCTACCTGGGCGACGGCGAGATCCCGAACACCTACCCCGGCCGGCCCGTGACTATGCGCCACCTCCTCACCCATACCGCGGGCTTCGAGGAGCACTTCACGGGCTCCGGCGCGCGCGACGCCGGGGACGTGGAGCACCTCGGGGAGTATCTCTCGGAGCAGATGCCCGCGCGGGTGAGGCCGCCCGGGGAGGTGACCTCCTACTCCAACTACGGCATGTCCCTGGCCGGCCATATCGTGGAGGAGGTCTCAGGCGTGCCCTACGAGCGCTACGTCGAGCAGAACGTCCTCGCCCCGCTCGGCATGGAGAGCACCACCGCCGCGCAGCCGCCCGCGCCCGGGTTGTGGGACAGGCAGGCCACGGGCTACGACGTCGAAGGCGGGGAGCCCGTGGCGAGGCCCTTCGAGTACTTCGACGACGCTCCGGCGGGCACGGTGAGCGCGACCGCCACCGACATGGCGGCCTTCATGATCGCCCACCTCCAGAACGGGCGCTACAAGGATTCCCGCATCCTGGAGGAGGCCACCGCAAAAGGGATGCACGAGGGGCAGTTCTCCAACGACCCGCGCCTGGACGGGATGGCCTTCGGCTTCGAGGAGCACACCGTAAACGGCGAGCGCGTGATCCGGCACGGCGGCAACCTGAACCAGTTCCACGCCATGCTGGCCCTCCTGCCCGAGCGGGGCGTCGGTATCTTCGTCGCCTACAACTCCTACGGGACCGGCGGGGACTTCGCCGAATACGAGCTGGTAGAGGGGTTCCTCGACCGCTTCTACCCCGAGGCCCCGCCGGTCCCGTAG
>CAXTDD010000018.1:0-13734 GCA_964242955.1 uncultured Rubrobacteraceae bacterium
CTTGCCGGGGCGTCGCGAGAAGCCTAACCCGCGACCGGTTACAGCGTAGGGCTACTCGCACTCCGACTTGGCCCGTCAGGCCGGCGTCGCCGTCCACGCCGTGCGCCTCACCGCCGACCTACAGCGCTCGCGCGAGCGGCTGGTGACGGCGCGCGAAGAGGAGCGCCGGAGGCTTCGCCGCGACCTGCACGACGGCCTCGGACCAACTTTGGGCAGCCTGCCGATGAAGCTCGACGTCGCCGACGACCTGGTGGAAGAAGATCCCGCCGCGGCCCGCGAGCTGTTGCGCGGCCTGAAGTCCCAAGCTCGGAGCGCCGTCGCGGACATCCGGCGCCTGGTCTACGAGTTGCGCCCGCCCGCGCTGGACGATCTCGGCCTCGTCGGCGCGGTCCGCGAGGTGGCCGCCCAGCACGGCGCCGACGGGTTGCGCGCCTCGGTCGAGGCACCAAAGATGCTGCCGCCGTTGCCCGCGGCCGTCGAGGTCGCCGCCTACCGTATCGCCCAGGAGGCGCTGACGAACGTCGTGCGTCACTCCGGGGCGGCGGAATGCGCCGTCCGTCTCGCCCTCGGCGAGGAATGCGGGACGTTGCGGCTGGAGATCGAGGACGACGGCATCGGCATCGGCGAAGACCGCGGGACCGGCGTGGGCCTCCATTCGATGCGCGAGCGGGCCGAGGAGCTGGGCGGGGAGTGCGTCGTGGAATCGCCGCCTGGAGGCGGCACCCGCGTGTCCGCCTCGTTGCCGATCATGAAGGTTTCAGGCTCCGGGCAACAGGCTTCGGGAGTGGACAAAGATCCGAAGGCTGACACCTGATGCCCGATACCTCCAAAATCCGTGTCCTCGTAGCCGACGACCACCCCTTCTTCCGCGACGGGCTACGCGTGCTCCTAGAGGCGACGCCGGATACGGAACTAGTCGGGGAGACGAAAGACAGCGAGGAGGCGGTCGCGCTGGCCGCCGACCACGCGCCGGATGTGGTCCTGATGGACCTCAGGATGCCGGGACCTGGCGGCATCGAGGCGACGCGCGAGATCCTGACCAATAACCCCGAAATCGGCGTCCTCGTCGTCACGATGGTCGAGGAGGACGACTCGGTCTTCGCCGCCATGCGCGCCGGCGCTTTGGGCTACCTCTTGAAGGGCGCGGACAAGCAGGAGACGCTCGTGGCGATCCGGGCCGTCGCCCGCGGCGAGGCGGTCTTCGGTCCGGGCATCGCGCGGCGCCTGACAGGGTACTTCTCGGCCCCGCAGCCGTCCCGGCCGTCCCGCTCCGTCTTCCCCGAGCTCACGAACAGGGAACGCGAGATCCTGGACCTCGTGGCCGCCGGCCGGAACAACCAGGAGATCGCAGACACCCTTTACCTCAGCCTCAAGACCGTCCGCAATTACGTCTCCAACATCTTCACCAAGCTGCAGGTAGCCGATCGCTCTCGGGCGATCGTCCGCGCCCGCGAGGCCGGGATGGGCGGGGGCAAGCTCGGGGACGTCTGACCGGGTGGCCCGGGCCCGCCCGTCCTACCGACGCCGGGGCCTCACTTCGTAGAGCAGGCGATCCTCCCCGACCGGCGTCACTTCGAAGCCGGCCTCGCGGAGACGGTCCAGGTCGACCCTGCCGTGATCCAGGAGGTAGACGGGTCCGTCCCCGGCAGCCTTGCGCGCGGCCTCGACGCCCGTGGTGTCGTCCGTTCCGTAGCGGGCGGCGGATTGCGACGCGCTCAGGTCGTCCGGCCAGACGAGGTCGGTCTGGCGGTCCCAGGAGGTGCAGAAGGGGTCGACCAGGGTGAGGTCCTGACGTCGCTCCTCGACGAGGACCGTGTACCAGAGGGGGCTGCGGTGGTGGAGGACGGTCGCGTCCCTGTCCGCGTTCTGGACGACCGCTTCGACCGCGCGACGACCATCATACGCGCCGCTTTGGTCCACGCCGCCGTAGGCGATCCACATCCCGATGATCGGGAGGGCGAGCACGCCGGCGGAGAGCGCGACCGGCAGAAGCCTCTCCGCCGCGCCGCGCGGGTTCTCCGTCGGGCGGAACACGAGGCCGAGGCCCATGGAGATACAGACAGAGAAGACGAGCAGCGCCGGGATCAGGAACGCCGCGTAGTCCTCGATGCCGAGCCACAGGTAGCCGAGCCCGTGGGCGAGCGAGCCGACGAAGACCACGCCGAGGAGAACCGCCGCCGCGCGGTCCCTGACGATCAGGTACGCTGCCCCGATCGTCCCGAAGAGCAAGAACGCCAGCGGGAACTGGACGAAGGCCTCCCGCCCGAAGGCGGCGAGCTTCGCCGCGAGGCCTTCGAGGGCGAACGACGAAGGGACGCACTGCCGGCCCGCCTCCGACGATTCAGTCAGAAAGCTCCCCCCCGTCACCAGGTTCAGGAAGCGGCCCGGCGTCGAGGGGTCGGCCTCGTTCAGAGGCGCGTCCATGGCCGCCCGCACCGGGAGGTAGAGCAACGGCAGCAGACCGAGCGCGAACGCCCCGAGCTCCCTGGACCAGAGCCCCGGCTTCGAGAACACGCCCCTGTCCGTCACGGCGACGAAGAGGAGGCCGGCCGGGACCAGCAGCCCGCCGGACAGGTGGTGGGTGAGCGAGAGGCCCGCCACGAAGGCCGCCAGGATCAGGACCCCGTCTTCCCGCCGTTCCCGCCAGAGGAGCAGCAGGCACAGGACGAGGGCGAAAAAGAGCGCGTTCAGGGTGTAGACCTCCGCGATGACCGCCTGGGACCACAGCGCCTCCGCGAACCCGAAGGCTAGCGCGCCCGCGACGGCCGCCACGATCCGCCGGCAGAGCAACAACCCCGCCCAGTAGACCGCCGCCACCGCGGCCACGCCGTAGACCCCCGAGGCCAGGTTGGCCCTGTAGGCGACGTCTCCGAAAGGCAAGTACGTAAACAGATGCGTCAGCACCATGTACGTCGGGTAGCCTGTGGGGTGCCCGATCCCGAGCACCGGCACCGCCGCCTGCAGCATCGGCGAGTCGAGCGTGTACGGAACGTCGTAAGGCAGCACCGTGGGCGCGAGAGTTCGGAGGTAGACGACCCCGACCACCCCCGCGACCGCCATGCCGACGAGAACGGCGGTCCCCCGCCGGCAATGTCCAGCCTCCCACCCCACGCCGGTCTCCATGACCGCGCAGCATACTACGGCGGTAGCTGAAAGCTGATAGCTGAAAGCTATACTCCTCCCCGTGGCGAAGCGGGGATACACGCGGGACACGATCCGGGGGGGTGCCAGCGACTGGGACGTCTCGCGTCCGTTTTCGAGCTACACGCGCCTGCTATCGACGCTGCTGGTCCACCCCGTCCGCTTCTTCGAGCTGCTGCCGAAGGTGCCCGACGTGAGGGCGCCTGGCCTGTTCCTCGCCTTCGCGGGATTTCCGGCGGCGGTCCTGTGGTTCTTCTTGGGAGGACTCTACCCGGCGGCCGTCGCCCTCGTCTCGCCGCTGTTAGTGTCCCTGCCGGTCGCGGGCGTGTACCATCTCGGCGCCCTCGGCGGCCGGCACGGGTTCGGGGTCACGTGGCGGGTCGTCGCCTACCCGCTCGGTTTCGTCCTGCCGCTGGTAGCCGTCCCTGGGCTGCGGTGGGCGGCGCTCGCCTGGGCCGGCGTGCTGCTGGTGCCGCTCGGGGTCGTAAAAGCCCAGGAAGTGCCGTCCTGGCGGGGAGCCGCGCTCGCCGCCGCGGTGGCGGCGCTGATGGTCGCAGCGGCCTTCGCGATCCAAGGCGGTTAGCCTCGGAGCTTCAGGCCCAAGCAAGGCGTCATCGGGAGATCTTCAAGCCGAAAGCTAAAAGCTAAGGGCTAAAACCTAAGGGCCAAGAGCTAACAGCTCTATCCTTCCGGCGGGTCCTCGATGTTGCCGACGAACTCCAGGGAGACGACGTCGGCCTCGACGAACCCCAGGGAGTTGTAGAAGTCCTGGGCGGCAACGTTCGCCCGGGTCGCGACGAGCTCTACGACGGTGGCGTCGTGTTCGGCGGCGATCTTCCGGACCCGGGAGACGAGCAGCTTCCCGATGCCCGCGCGCCGGTGCTCGCCGGAGACCACCAGCATGGGGATCTCGACGGCCGCGTCGCCGTGGGCGAGGTCGGGTTTGATCCAGAGGCTCGCCACCCCCGCCAGCTCACCCCCGACCTCCACGACGAAGACCCGCGCCCGCGGCTCCTCCAGGAGCTCCTCCAACCGCGCCCGGACGTCCTCCTCGTCGGGCCTCGCGTCGCCTACGGCCTCGGCAAGCTCGCCCGCCAGGGCATGAACCCCCGGCGCGTCCTCGATCGTTGCTTCCCTCAAGTTCTGCTCGGAGCCCATACCCCTCCTTACCCTGTTGTGCGAACGATTACTTACCCCTACGGAGCCCGACGCAAGACGGACGCGTTCGCGGGGGCCGCCGGGGGGTGGTCGGGTGTTCGGTAGGTTGAGAGAATCCGGGACGGCACAGGCCGGGGAGTTCGTGGGCTAAGGGAGGCGGGGTCGTGCAAATCCTGCGCTAGAGTACCTGCTGGCCGCGGCTTTCATGTCGGCCCCCGCCGCGCTGCTCATGGCGAAGACCATGATGCCTGAGACGCAAGAACCCGACTCCCAGGTCCCTACTCAACGCCGCCATAGCCGGTATGCTCGTAGGTTAGAGCGGTCAGCAAGAACGGTTGAGGACCGGCGGATTCGCGAAGGAGGACCATGGGACGCAGAGCGGTGATCGTTGTCCTGGACGGGCTTGGGGCGGGCAACGCGCCGGACGCCGCGGAGTTCGGCGACGAGGGCGCGAATACGCTGGCAAACACCGCCGTCGCCGTCGGCGGCCTCGAAGCCCCGAACCTGCAAACGCTCGGCCTCGGCAACGTGGAGGAGATAGCAGGCATCCCGCCGGTGGATGTACCCCGGGCCTCTTACGGGCTCATGGTCGAGCTCTCGGCGGCCAAGGCGACCCTCGCCGGGCACTGGGAGATGATGGGGCTCGTGTTGGACGATCCCCTGCCGACCTATCCAGAAGGCTTCCCCGAGGACGTGCTCGCGCGCTTCGAGGACGAGACCGGGAGGGGGGTCGTCGGGAACAGGCCGGCCTCGGGGACGGAGATCATCGAGGAGCTGGGGGCAGAGCAGGAGAAGACGGGGGCCTGGATCCTCTACACCTCGGCCGACTCCGTCTTCCAGGTCGCCGCCAACACAGACGTTATACCTCTGGAAGAACTTTACGAAGCCTGCGAGAAAGCCCACAAGATGCTCATAGGCGAGGGCAAGATAATGGTAGAGCGCGTCATAGCCCGCCCCTTCCACGGCAAACCGGGAAGCTACGAGCGGGAGAACGAGAACCGCCACGACTACGGCATAACCCCACCGTCAGAGACCTACTTGGATAGGGTAAAGAGCGCCGGCCACGAAGTGGTCGCGGTAGGGAAGGTCCGGGACATCTTCGACGGCAAGGGCATTACGGACCACCTGTCGGGCCAGCCCGACGACTCGGCCAAGGTGGACGCCGTCCTCGAAGCCCTCGGCCGGACCGAGTCAGGACTAATCTTCGCCAACCTCGTCGATTTCGACGCCAAGTACGGCCACCGCCGCGACCCGCAAGGCATGGCCCGGAACATAAAGCGCTTCGACGACCGTCTCCCCGAACTGCTCGAAGCGTCGACGGACGACGACCTGCTCATCATCACCGCCGACCACGGCAACGACCCGACCTTCAGGGGGACGGACCATACCCGAGAGCGGGTCCCGCTGCTCGTTTTCGGCGCCGGGGAACCGCGCGACCTCGGCGTCAGGGTCGGGTTCTCGGACGTCGGGGCTTCGGTGGCGGCGTGGCTGGGTGTGGAGAAGGACGATCTTCCGGGCGGGAGCTTCGCGTAGATTACTCCGGGCGAGGCTCGCCGCGGCGTCGGTCGTCTTCGTATGCTCAGGTTTCTCCGGAACCCGGATGGAAGTCGGGCGGTAGTTTGTATCCTGGCGGAGGCGCGCGTAGGCCCTCGCTGAAGAGTGCCCGCCTGCCGGGCGGGGCATGTTGCCAGAACTTTGCCGGCACCTGGAGGTTGGGCCGTCGTTAGAATGACGTGGGGGAGCGTGGAAGGGAGCCCGTCGTGAGCGTGGTGCTCGAGGCCATAGAGACGAAGAAGCGCGGCGAGGACTTGCCGGAGGGGGTGATCCGGGACGTGGTGGCCGGCTACACCGGAGGCTCGGTGCCGGACTACCAGATGGCCTCACTCCTCATGGCGATTTTCATCCGAGGCATGTCCTACGGGGAGACGCTCGCGCTGACGCGGGCTATGGCGGAGTCGGGAGAGACGTACTCCTTTCCTGATTGCGTGGACAAGCACTCGACGGGCGGGGTTGGGGACAAGATCAGCCTGATCTCACTCCCCATCGTCGCGGCCTGCGGCGCCCCGGTCGCCAAGCTCTCGGGACGCGGCCTCGGCACGACGGGGGGCACGATAGACAAGCTGGAATCCATCCCCGGCTTCTCGGTAAACCTCTCGGAAGAACGGTTCCGCCGCCAGGTCGACGAGGTCGGGCTCGCCATTATCGAGGCGGGCGATCTGGCGCCGGCGGACAAGGCGATCTACGCCCTGCGCGACACGACCGGCACCGTGGACTCGCTGCCCCTCATAGGCTCCTCCATCGTCTCTAAGAAGGCCGCCACGGGCGCCGGCCACCTCCTCTACGACGTGAAACGCGGCTCGGGCGCTTTCATGAAGACGCCGGAAGAAGCCCGCGAGCTCGCCGACCTCCTCGTCCGCCTCAGCGAGTCCATGAACATCCGCGCCTCCGCCGTCATCACGGGCATGGACACACCTTTGGGCAGCGCCGTCGGCAACGCCATCGAGGTCCGCGAGAGCGTCCGCTTCCTGCGCGGAGACCCCGTCCCCGAAGACCTCGCCGACGAAGCCCGCCTGGTCGCCGAAAAACTCCTGCGACTCAAGGGCGACGCGAACCCTGAAGAAGCCGTCGAAAAGGCCCTCGCCTCCGGCGCCGCCCACGAAAAGCTGGAGCAGTTCGTCCGGGCCCAGGGCGGCGGCCCGGACGCCCTGGCGAACCTCCCCGTTTCAGGCACGGTCCGGGAAGTCGTGGCCCCCCGCGGCGGCTACGTGACCGGCTTCGCGGCTCTTGGCGTGGGCCAGGCTGCCCTAGCCCTCGGCGCCGGCCGTCAAAAAAAGACTGACGAGATCGACCCCTCGGCCGGCGTCGAGCTGCTAGCCAAACAAGGCGACCACATCGAAAGCGGCACCCCCATTGCCCGCCTCCACGGCGACCGCGAAGCGGAGCGCGCCCAAGAACTCATCCTTCAAGCGCTCCGGGTCTCCGACGAGCCCCCGGAGCCAGCCCCTGCTATTCTGGACGATCTGTGAAAAGGAGGCATCAGGCTACAGGCATCAGGTGACGAGGGCGAAGCTCCAGCCGGACCACGTAAGCGGTGCCTTCCCGGCGGCGTTCCTCCGCAACACCTGAAACCTGGGGCCTGAGACCTGAAGCCTTTAGACGACCGAAGGGAGTCGACGTGAGCCCTGTTCATATTCGCGCGGAGCCGGGGGAGTTCGCGGAGAGCGTTCTTCTTCCGGGAGACCCTTTGCGGGCGAAGTATATTGCGGAGAACTTTTTCGAGGGCGCCAGGCAGGTCACCGGGGAGAGGGGGATGCTCGGGTTTACCGGGACGTATAGAGGGGAGCCGGTCTCGGTGCAGTCTACCGGGATGGGGTGTCCCAGCGCGTCCATCGTAACGGAGGAGTTGATCCAGCTCGGGGCCAAAAACCTGCTGAGGGTCGGCACCTGCGGCGGGTACGACCCGAACTTGCGGTTGGGGGACCTGATCGTCGCCACCTCAGCGACCGCCCAGGACGGCACGGTCTCATCCATAACCCAGGGCGTCCCCTACGCCCCGGCGGCCCACTTCGACCTGGTCCACGCGGCCCACCACGCCGCCGAGGACGCGGGGCGCAGGACCTCCATCGGTCCCATAGTCTCCTCCGACCTCTTCTACGACCCGACGGAGAAGCCGGCCCAGCTTTGGGGGAACCTCGGGGTGCTTGCAGTGGAGATGGAGGCGGCGGCGATCTTCACGATAGCGGCGATGCGGGGCGTTCGGGCCGGGTGCCTGCTCACGGTCTCGGACACGATAGGCGCCGAGGTGGTCAGGATCAGCGACGAGGAGTTGCGCGGCGCCGTGGACGAGATGATGGCGCTGGCGCTCGACACCCTCCACGCCTTAGACTAGAACCTTCCCGGGGGCGGCGGAGGGGCCCGGGACCGCGCAACACGAGTTTTGGGAGAAGTTGTGACGATCCTCAACGAGTCTGGGGTACCGGACGTCCTCCCCCCGCTCCACGCCGTAAACGGCCTGGCCGAGAGGCTTCCGGGGGCGCTCGTGATCGTCGTCGGCACGCGGGCCGAGGCCCACCTGGTCCGCTCCCTCTCCCGCCGCGCTCCGGCGGGCCGGGTCGCCTTCATCGTCCTGGACCCCGAAGAGCCGCCGCAGCAGGGACAGATCGCCTCCCTGATCACCGGGGCCGCCGGACGCGACACGTCGGCGATCCTCCTGATCTCCGGAAGGGCGGCCTCCTCCGCGGGCGTGGACGCCACCTTCGAGGCCCGCCTGGCGGCCCGCAGGTCCGACCTGCCGGTCGAGGCGATCGAGGCGGACGCCCCCTACGCCACCCCCGGCGTCCTCTCCACCGACCTCGAAGACCGGGTGCTGGCGGCGCTCGTGGGCCTCTGCCCCAAGCGCAGGACCTCGGAGCTCGTGGAGACCGCCCCCGCCAAGCGCGGCGGCCTCTTCGGGCTCAGGAGCCGGGGACGGGACGGGGAGGCAGAACAGGGCCGCCCCGTGGTGTTGCTTGGCGCCGCGCTCGCCCCCGGGTCCTTCGCCGGCCTGGTCGCGGAGCTGGACCGGACCGGGGTGGAGGTCTCGGGCACGATCCCGACCGCCGATGGCGCGCAACTGCCGCCCGTGGGAGAGGGAACGGTCGTGGGGGTTTTGGACCCGAACCTGTCCGCGGCTGCCGCCGTCGCCCGGGAGCGGGGCGCCAGGGTCGTCAGGACGCTCACGCCCATCGGGGTGGACGGGACGGCCCGGTTCTTGCAGGACGTGGCCGAGGAGGCCGGGGCGAGGACCAGCGAGGTCATGCGGGCGCGTTCGGCCTGGGAGGATCTAGGGTCCTTGCGAAACCGCGTGAGGGGCAAGAGGATCTTCTTCGCCGGCGACACGGGCTTCGAGCTGCCGCTGGCCCGTTTTTTGGCCGACGCCGGGGCCGTGGTGCTGGAGGTCGGCGCCCCGAGGCTCGACCGCCGGCTTCAGGCCGAAGAGCTGCAGGCCCTGGGCTCGGGCGTAGACGTGGTCGTCGCCCCCGACCGGCGGGGCCAGATCAAGCGCATCGAGGAGGCCCGTCCGGACGTGGTGGTGGCGAGCCCGGGCCTCCACGCCCCGCTCGTCGCCCGCGGCCACCTGTGCCGCTCCCCCGGGGATTTCGTGAGGGCCGGCCTCCACGGCTACGACGGCGCCCGAAGCATCCTGGAGCTCCTGGCGCGCACCTTCGACCGGGCAGAGACCCTCGACGCTTTAAGCCTGTGAGCGACGGCAACCGGTGAGGCTCCTGAAGGGCGTCTACGAGGGACCCGGAAGCCACGGCATCCTGCGGCTGGCGACGAGCATGAGGGGCGTCCACGCGGTCTTGCGCGCCGCGCCGGGAGAAGAGTACTTCTCGGCGCTGCACGCGCGGCGCGAGCGGGACGGGCGTCAGGCGCCGGTGACGTTGAGCCCGCTGCAAGACGGACGCAGGGAGTCCCACGCGCCGGGGGACCTCGCGCGCGACCTCTCCGGCGTCCCCGGGCGCCACCCGGGGGCGGAGGCCGTGATCCTGGCCCGCTCCGAGGCCGCCCTGCTCTCGGGCGAACCCATCCCCGAAGTTCCACCTCCCGCGCCCGGCGACCCGGCGGTGCTGATGTGCGACTGGGAGACGCCCGGCATGGGCGAGACCGAGGCGGCCGAGCTCGCCCTCGAGGACCTCGTGCGGGCCCACGCCCGCAAAGGGATGGAGCGGAGCCCGTACCCCACGGTAAACCTCTTCGGGCCGCCGATCTTCGGACCGGGTGCCGAGACCGAGTACGACGAGGCCGAGCGCCTCCTGGCCCTGATCGGGGTCGGGGTCAACGCGCGGGTGCCGCTGGGGGCGACGGTGGAGGACCTGCGCCGCCTCCCCCGCGCCTGGGCCAACGTGCTCCTCTACCGCGAGGTCGGGGAGTCGGCCACGCTCCACCTCCAGGACGAGCACGGGGTCGGCCGGGTGACCACCCCCATGATCGGGGCCGCCGGCACGGGGGCCGCACTGCGGTCCGTCGGCGAGGCCTGCAGGCTCGACCCGAAGTTCGTCGAGCGGACGGTCTTCTCGGAGCTGGCCGGGACCTCGAAGCTGCCCTGGTACGCCCGCCTGGAGACGCCGGAGACCTTCGCGGGCCGCAGGGTCGCCGTCTTCGGGGACTTCACCTACCCTTTGGGCCTCGGGTACGCCCTCTCCCGTGAGGTCGGCCTGGACGTGGCCGCCTGCGGCACCTACCTCACCCACCTGGAACGGGACTTCCTCTTCCACGCCAACACCTTCACCGAAGGGGCCTTCGTCGAGGACGACCCCGAAGAGGTCGCCACTAGGATAGAGACTTCCCGTCCCGATCTCATCGTCGGAACGGAGATGGAAGAACCCGTCGCCGGCGTCCTGGGCGTCCCGTTCCTGCCCCTCTGCTACCCGGCCGGGGACCGCGCCTTCGTCGAGAGGCCGCTCATGGGCTACGGGGGATCCAGCATCCTCGCCGACAGATTGGACGAAGCCCTCGCCGGATTGCCGAAAAGCCGGCGTCGCGGCCGTCGGCGGGGTTAGGAAAACCGCTGCGGACCAGTATAATCCCGGGCCGTGGGCATTCGGGACTTTATCCAGTACCTGACGGAGCACCGGGAGCGGCTAGCAGGCGGGCTCTCGCAGGCCGAGCGCGAGGAGATCCTGCGCGAATCCGAGACGATGGTCGGGATGATGGACGCCGCCGTCAAGGAGCTCGAGTCCGTCATAAAGAACCGGCGCGTCAACCTGCCCGAAGAACACGCCCTCCGCTTCTCCCAGGACGTCTTCAAACACCTCCGCGAGGAGGAAGAGAGGGTCAAAGCGAAGCTCCGCGATACGGCTCCCTGACCCTCCGGCGCTAGTCTTCGTCTTCTTCGTCGTCCTCTTCACCGCCGCATCCGGAGACAAACGCCAGCGCGACGGCCGATACCCCGAGGACCCCCAGCTTCAGGAAACCCGCGCGGCTGACCTTCTCGTCCACGTTCGGCATCGCACCCCTTCCCGGCCCCATCGGGACCCTGCTGGCCTTCGACCGTCATTCTCTCACAAGGCCGACGCTCGATGTCCGTCGCTACGCATGCACCCTCGTCGGAGGGTCGGGAACCCGAACGCCGCGGACGCGGTCTCGCGTAACTGAGAGGGCTGGATCTCCCAAGCCCCGGAGCGATGCCGCGGTGAGCCCGGCCTCGCAGACTACGACACAAACCCCGTTACACCGGGGTGCTGCGAGGCTGGCAGATACCCACGTAGACGCTCGCACGCGCCCCGTTGATCCTCCGACCCGATGCCCCTCCGAGAGGTGCTCTTTCCCTGCCTGGACGCTCTCCAACGGCCGGTTCCGGCGGATGCGTATCCTAAGCGCCCGCTACTTCCGGGCGATCTGGATCAGGTTCCCGCACGTGTCGTCGAACACCGCCGTCGTGACGTCGCCGAACGCAGTCGGGGGCTGGGTGAACTTGACGCCGAGACCTTCGAGGCGGGCGTGCTCGGCCCCGACGTCCTCGACGCCGAAGCTCGCGAACGGGATCCCGTCCTCGACGAGTGCCCGCTTGAACGGTTCGACGGCGGGGTGGCCGCCCGGTTCCAGCAGCAGCTCGACCCCTTCCGGCTCCTCCGGCGAAACGACCGTCAGCCAACGATCTTCGCCCAACGGCACGTCCTCCTTTTTCCGGAACCCCAAGACTCCCGTGTAGAAGCCCAGGGCCTCCTCCTGATCTTCCACGAACACGCTGGTCACGACGATCCGCATCCGACGTCTCCTTTCCGCTCGTGCTTGTTCAACCACCCGATGAGCCGGGGCAGGTGCGCCGACAGTTTGCCGGAGTGCAGCTTCGTGCGGCCCTCCCAACGGACGCCCACGAGACCGGCGCTCTCCAGCACCGCCAGGTGCTTGGAGACCGCCTGCCTGGTGAGGCTCGTACCGCGGCCTTCCGCGAGGCGGACGCAGATCTCGAACAACGCTTGGTCGTCCCGTTCGGCCAGCTCGTCCAGGATCACGCGCCTGGTCGGATCGGCCAAAGCGCGAAACATCGCATCGAGGTCCCCGTCGTCGCTGCCTGCCATCCTGCCGTTCATGTTCCTCCATGTCACGCAACCATATGGTTGCATGTCAAGTCTGCTTCAAGTGCGAACGCTCTGGGTGGCCCAAGTGAACTCTCATGACAGCTTCAGAGAACTGCAGATGTTCTGCCAGGCTCATAGCACCCATGTGTTACAGGGTTTATGGCTTAGCTTGCGGCCTCCAGGCTCTGCCTGGCTCGATCCAGCACAGACCAATCTCTGTAACAAGGCACCACGGGCGCTTCCAGATCGTGGCACAATTAGCCCGTTGCCTACTGAGAGAATGGGCAAGGTTCTGGTATGAGCCGCACCGATCCCAACACGTCTTCCGGCGCGCTGCTGCGGGCGTTGTCGAGGAGTTGCCTGCTGCTGTGGCGGGCCGCGCCGGGGGAGATCCGGCGCCTCGCCCTGCTGACGCTCGTCTCCAGCGCGGGGCCGGTGTTCGTGCTCTACCTCGGCAAGGTCGTGATCGACCAGACCGTTGGGGCGACGGAGGCGGGGTCGTCGGACGCGTCGCTGCCGGAGACCCTTTCTGCGATGGCCTCCAACGGGGCCATCCTGGCGAGCGTGGTCGCCTTCGTGGTGCTCACCGTCCTTCTGGACTCTGTCGAGACCCTGGAGGGCTTCGAGCTCGGCTCCCTGGGCGACCGGGTGCAGGGGCACGCCCGCTCGCTGGTCTACGAGAAGGTGGCCTCCTTCGAGGACGTGGCGCTCTTCGAGGACCCGGAGAGGCTGAACGTCCTGCAGATGGCCCAGCAGGCCATCCCCAGGCTGCAGGGGCTCACCATCACCGTCGTCAACCTCCTCACGGGGCTCTTCACCTTCGTGCCGGTCTTCTTGCTGTCGTTCTCCATCGCCTGGTGGGTGCCGCTTGTCATCTTCGCCACCGCCGTGCCCTCGATCCTCGCCCAGGCCCGCTACGAGGGGCGCGCGTGGGAGATGGAGTCCTCCCAGGCCCCCCGCTACCGGCGGATGGACCTCCAGGGGAGGGTCTTGACGGGACCCGAGTACGCAAAGGAGATCCGGCTCCTGGGGCTGCAAAACCTGTTCCTCGCGCGCTGGCGGTCCCTGTTCTGGGCGTCTTACGAAGAGGTGCGGGCCGTCAGGCGCCGGGGGGCCGCGGTCGTCGTGGGGCTCTCGCTGGTGAGCGGGCTGGGGGCCGGCCTCCCATACGTCTACGTCGTGGCCCAGGCCTTCTCCGGCGTCTTCTCTCCGGGGGACCTCGCCCTCTACGCCGGACTGGTCTTCGGGGTCAGGCGCAGCCTCTACGTCCTCGTCGCCAACGCCACGGGCCTGCAGGACACGGCCCTCGGCGCCGCGGCCATCTTCCGGCTGCTGGACCTGCAACCGACGCTCCGGGACGCGAGGAAGGAGA
>CAXTDD010000019.1:0-8724 GCA_964242955.1 uncultured Rubrobacteraceae bacterium
CGCCCCCCCCCCCCCCCACACCAACCCCCGCCCCCCCGAACCCCCCCACAACCCCCCCCACCAACCCACCCCCCGCCCGCCCCAGCGGCCCCGCCACCCTCAGGTAACCCCGTCGCGCCGTCCCCACGGCGCCCTATCTGCGTATATGCACCCTCTCGTTGCCCATCCTTTTGTAACGAACATCTCCCATGTCACACACCAAAGCACATATTTTAACAATAGTCAACACCTTGATGGGTCGATTTTTGTGTTGTTGGGGCCGGTTGTGTATAGTGCCGGGGTCTAGAAACCGGGAGGAGGTCGAGGTCTTGCTGGCGGAGCAGAGGCGGCGTTCCATACTGACGGAGTTGGAGGGTCTGTCGAGCGTTTCGATGGCCGATCTGTCGGCCAAGTTCAAGGTTTCGGACATGACGATCAGGCGTGATCTCGACGCGCTGTCGTCGCGTAATCTGTTGCGCAAGGTCCACGGTGGGGCGGTGCCCGTCGGGGTGGTCGGGGGCAAGGCCGCCGTCGAGCCGCACTTCGCGCAGAAGCGGAGCCTCAACCAGCCGGAGAAGCAGGCCATAGCCGGGGCGGCGTTGGCCTTTGTCGAGGTCGGGGACACCGTCGCGTTCAGCGCGGGGACGACGACCTGGACGGTGGCGGCGGGCCTCAGGCCGGATTCGCAGGACCTCACGTTCATAACCAACTCGACGAACATCGCGCTCACGTTGCAGGAGAACGGGTGGGACCATATCGTGCTCTCCGGCGGTATCTTCAGGACGCCGTCTGACGCCCTGGTCGGCCCGTACGCGGACCGGACGCTGAGCAACCTGAACGCCGACGTCCTGTTCCTCGGCGTCCACGGCATCCACCCGAAGGCCGGCCTCACCACCCCGAACATAGCCGAGGCGGAGACGAACCGGTGCCTCGTCGAGGCGGCCCAGCGGGTCGTCGTCGTGGCCGACAGCTCCAAGCTGGACGTCGTGGCGCTCGCGGAGATAGTCCCGCTCTCCCAGGCCGACTTTCTCGTCACCGACGAAGGCGCCCCCGAGGAGACGCTCGACGCCATCAGGCTGGCCGGCGTCGAGATCGTCGTCGCGGAGACAAGCAGCTAGAGCGCCTCGCGCCGTTTGCTGCCCATCCTCCGCGCCGCGGGTAGACTCTGAAAGACGGTTCTTCGAGGAGGTTGCATGACCGACCCGCAGCGGACCAGGCAGGACGTAGAGGATCGGCTGGGAGGGCCCGTGGCGCTTTGGAGCTCCGGCCTGGACTCCTTCTCCGCCGCGGAGCTCAAGGAGACCGTCTCGGAGTTGGAAGAGCTCGGGTATCCGGCGCTCTGGTTCGGGGAGGCGATCGGCCGGGAAGCTTTCTCCGCCGCCGGCCTGATCCTGTCCGCCACGGAGGGTCTCAGGGCGGGCACCGGCATAGCGAATATTTACGTCCGCGACGCCACCGCGGCCAACGGGGCCGCCAACACGCTCGCCGAGGCATATCCCGGCCGGTTCGTGCTCGGTCTCGGGGTGAGCCACCTGCCGCTACTTCAGATGCGCGGCCACGGCCCCGCCGAAGGCTCGCCACTCTCGAACATGCGGGCGTTTCTGGATGCTCTGGACGACGCCCCGTACACAGGGCCCGCTCCCGCCACGGCACCTCCGCGGCTGCTCGCCGCCCTGGGCCCGAAGATGATCGGGCTCGCCAGGGACCGCTCGGATGGCGCCCACCCGTACCTGGTCACCCCGGCGCACACCGCCGGCGCCAGGCGGATCCTCGGCGAGGGTCCGCTGCTCGTCGTCGAGCAGGGCGCCGTACTCGCGGAGGATCGCCAGCAGGCCCACGGCCGTGCCAGGGGACACCTGGAGATGTACCTGACGCTCCCGAACTACCGCAACAGTTGGCTCAGGGAAGGCTTCACCGAAGAAGACTTCGCGGACGGCGGCAGCGAGAGGCTCGTAGAAGGTCTCGTCGCGTGGGGGGGCGAGGCAGAGATCCTGGCCCGGGTCCGCGACCACCTGGAGGCCGGCGCGGACCAGGTGCTGGTCCAGGTCCTTTCGGAGGACGCCGCCGGGTTGCGCCGCGACTGGCGAAGGCTCGCCCCCGCGCTCTTGAAGGGTTAGCCGAAAGGCGCCGCCCGTATCGGCCGCCGGAACCTCCGGTCCCACCGCGGGGCGCACCTCAAACCCGCCCGCGCCTCCCGGCTTCGAGGTTCTTTCCTTCCACGATGCGGGCCCTGCATCGGGAGATACGTGAGAGGTCGGGGAACAATGGCCGGGCCCCTCGTCAACGTGTCCGCTGGACGGCGTGGTTGGCGAAGAGGAACTCGTAGCCGGCCTCCCCCATAGCCGCGTCGGCCAGCGGGTTCTCGCCGAGCGCTACGCCCTCGCACCAGGCGAGGGCCTCGACGGGAGTTCCGGAGATCTCTTCCAGTTCGCGCCTGGAGCCGCCGGCCTCGCGGGCCAGGGTCTCCGGCGTCAGGTCCGGCGGGGCGGCCGAGTGGGTGCGCGTGTGGGAGGCGATGACGTGCCCGCGGTCCGCGAGGGAGGAGATCTCCCCCGGCGAGAGGGCCAGGCGTCCGTCCTTCGGGAGGTCGTTTTCGTCGTAGGGGAGGTCTATGAAGTGGGCGTCGGCGAAGGCGCGCTGGTCTTCGGGGCGGGAGGAGATCCAGCCGGAGACCAGGAAGAACCAGCCGGTCAGGCCGAGCCGGTCGAGGATCGGGGCGGCCACCTCGAAGTTGTCGCGGAAGCCGTCGAAGAAGTTGAGGACCACGCCGGGCCTGTCGTAAGGCCACCCGCCCGTGGTCATCAGGCGCGTCACGTCGTCCCGGGAGACGGACACGAAGCTGCGCGCGAGCCGCGATAGCTGCTCCTCCAGCCCGCCGGCGAACCGCCGGGGCGTGGCGTGGAAGTTGACCGCCCGCACGTAGCGTCCCTCGGCAAACGCCCGGAAGTGGCCGTCGTCTTCGTGCCGGACGCCCGCGGGAGGTTCGACCGGCGGGAAGAACGTGCGGTCCGCGAGCATCTGGAGCGCCAGCGCCATCCCACCGGGCCAGGCCCCGCGGTCCGCGGCGGACAGCCGCCGGTGGATGTCCCCGGCCAAAGCCCCGAGGGCCGCGCCCTCTACGCCCGGTGGCGGGGTACGGTCAAGGTCCTGCGTGTTCGGGCCTTCGAGCATGAGGAACGTGGAGGCGCCCTTCGCCGCCAAAACCCGCCACTTCTCCCGCCCGGAGGTCCGCATGATGTCGGCTATGGGATCGTCGCGCCGTTCCTCATGCAAGAGTTCGTGCCTCTCCCGCGTGGATCGTTTCCACGCGTTGTTGGCGTGGTCCTTCGAAGAGACGCCCCGGCGGGACGTCTCTTTGGGCCGGTTGGTGGTCGGAGCGGCGCGGCTTCAAAGGACGCCGTCGGCGACGAGGGCGGTGACGTGGCGGGAGGGCTCGCGGTAGAGCGGGTAGAGGCGTCCAACCTTCGCATCCAGCGCCCCGACGTCCAGCCAGGGTTCGGGCCCGAACTCTTCGGTCTCCGGCAGGAGAATGCGTTTGGCTCCGGAGGGCGGATTCGTCGTGCCTACGAGACCGTCGCCGCGGCGGAGCATCCGGCGCAGGTTGCGGGCGCCTATCCTCGCGTAGCTCGCCGTCTCGACCTCCAGCCCGGGAACGATGGCTTTCGCGACCCGCACCCCGCCGCCGGGCGGCGAGAGATCCACGTAGAGAGGATCGAGACCGTCGGCGCGCAATCGGCCCACCACGGAGTCCGCGGAGGACCCCGCCTTCTCGTTCGGAGCCTCGGGGAGCGACGAAAAATCCACCCGGGAACGGACGGTGAAGACGGGGTCTTCGAGCAGGCCGCGCATCTCGGGGGCGTCGAGGCGCAGCCAGGCGAGAGATTCCCGCAGGGACCGTTCCTCCTCGTGCTCCAGCGTGGCCGCCCGGATGGCGCGCCCGACGTAGGCGCCGGGGGCGACGGCGGCCATGCGGGAGAGGGGGCCATTATCGAAGAGCTTGCGCGACCGGCCGGCGACGTACTCCATGAGCGCCTTCTTCAGGGCCTTCTCGCGGTCGGGGTCAGCGGCCTCGCCGCAGGCGGTGAGGGCGAGCGGGTGCGGGGCCTTCTCGGGGTCACGCTCGGCGCCGACGACGTAGAGGTTGGCGATGCCGAAGTCCGTCGAGGCCAGCTTGACGGTGACGTCTATGCCGGCCCGGTCGATCTTATCCAGGAGGGCGCGCGTCTCCGGGTCGCGGACGTCGTCGAGCCTGACGCCGACGCCGAGGTCGAGGGCGCGGTAGGTGGCGCTGTTGCCGTCGCGCTGGACGAGCTCCAGCAGGCCGTGGGCCATGGCGTGCTCCACCGACGGCCCGGCCCCGAGCCCGTTGGTCACCGGCAGGACGAGCCAGCCGTCTCCTTCAGGCTCGATGTCCACGGAGGAGGCCGCGGCGAGCTCGATCGGCACGAGCACAGCCTCGTCCGTGCCCCACCGCCGCGCCTCGATCCAGCGCAGCGGCTTCTCCAGCGTGTAGTCGCTCCCGACCGTCAGGCAGACCGTCAGCGGGTCGAGCACACCGTCCGGGCCGAGCTCTCGAACGAGGTCCCGGTACGAAGCCCGGCGCGGTTTGAGGCGCTTCATGGCCCGCCCGGCGAAGAGCGTCTCGGCCATCTCGCCGAAGGCCCCGACGACGGCCCGCTCGTCCGATCCCCCAAAGCCCGCGCCGTGGTGCAGCGTGCCTTCCGTGGAGATGAGTTCCGCGGACCAGACGGGCAGGCCGAGGTGGTCCAGCGGGTCGAGCGGGTAGGCGAGGACCTCGCCTTCGGGTAGGGCCTCCTTGTAGGCGGAGATGGCCTGGTGTTCGGGCATCGGCCGGTGCGGGGGTTCGAAGAGGGGGACCGTCAAGGTGCTACTCCTTCAAGGAGCCGCCGAAGACGCCGGAGACTATGTACTTCTGGAAAAAGAAGAACAGGAGGACGAGCGGTACCAGCCCGATCACGGACGCCACCATGATCGGGGCGTACTCCACGGCCCCGCCCTGCCGCTCGGCGAGGTTGGCGAGCATCAACGGGTACGTAAACTTCTCGGGCGTGCTGATGACGACGAGCGGCCACAAGAAGTTTCCCCACTGGCTCATGAACGTGACGATGCCAAGAGCCGCGCACGCGGCCTTCATGTTCGGCAGGACCACGCGGAAAAAGACGCCGATCTCGCCGTTGCCGTCGATGCGGGCGGCGTCGAGCAGGTCGTTCGGGAAGCCCATCATCTGCTGGCGCATCAGGAAGACGCCGAAGGCGGTGACCAGGTAGGGCACGGTCAGGGCGAGGTAGCTGTCCACCCACCCGAGCTGCAGCATGATGATGAAGAGCGGCACCACCATGATCTCCGTCGGCAGCATCAAAGTGCCCAGCACGACGACGAACATCAGCCCGCGCCCGCGGAACTGGAACTTGGCGAAGGCGTACCCGGCGAGCGCCGAGAGCAGGACGGTGCTCACCGTCGT
Organism: uncultured Rubrobacteraceae bacterium; assembly: GCA_964242955.1. Classification (GTDB taxonomy): domain Bacteria; phylum Actinomycetota; class Rubrobacteria; order Rubrobacterales; family Rubrobacteraceae; genus Rubrobacter_D. The sequence continues at coordinate 5,462 of CAXTDD010000019.1, forward strand.
CACGCCCGCGACGATGATGCTGTTAAGGAGCGCCCGCAGAAAAGGCGCCGACTGCGCCAGCAGCTCCAGGTTGGCCAGGAAGTTGCCGCCGGGCAAAAAGCGCGGCGGGGACTTGAAGATCTCGGACTCCTCGAGGGTCGCGGCCGTGACCATCCAGTAGAGGGGGTAGAGCGTAACCAGGGCCCCCACCCCGAGAAAGATGTACGTCAGCAGCCTTACCGGCTCGCTTCTGCGGCGCGTCGTCTTGTCCAGCGTCACCTAGACCTCCCCCCACCGCGCGAGCCTGATCTGGGCGTAGGAGATCACCGCGACTATCGTGGCGAGCACGTAGGTGCCGGCCGCCGCGAGGCCGAAGTCGAAGCGGGCGAAGCCCGTGTCGTAGATGTAGAAAAAGCTCGTGAGCGTCGCGTTGTTCGGGCCGCCGCTCGTCAGGATGAAGGGCTCCGTGAAGAGCTGCAGCGTGCCTATGGTGCCGAGCACGGTGCAGAACAGGAGGACGGGGCGCAACAATGGGACCGTGATCCTCAAGAACCGCGTGACGCTGCCGGCGCCGTCCACGCTCGCCGCGTCGTAGAGGTCCTTGGGGATGTTCTGGAGGCCGGAGAGCAGGATCACGGCGTTGTACCCCGTCCACCGCCACGTCAGCGCGATCACGATGAGCGCCCGCGCCCAGAACGGGTCCGAGCGCCAATCGACGGCATCGAGCCCGACGAGCTGCAGGAGCTGGTTGACCACGCCGTACTGCTCCGAGAAGATTAGGGAGAAGACGATCGAGTAGGTTACCAGGTCCACCGCCACCGGCAAAAAGAACGCGAGCCGGAACGCCGCCCTGCGCCGCCGGCCGAGAAAGTCCGAGTCGATCACAGCCGCGATGATGGCCGCCAGCGCGATCATGAGCGGCACCTGCACGACCAGAATGAGCCCGGTGTTCAGCAGCGACTTCAGAAACAGCCCGTCGCTGAAGAGCCTCTGGTAGTTGTCGAGCCCCGTGAACGTGATGCTCCCGCCGCTGAACTGCCCGAAGCTCAACGCCGCCGAGTAGACGACAGGATAAAGGATGAACCCCGCGAACAGGACGAAGAACGGGAGGACGAAGAGGTAAGGGACCGCGGCGGACCACCCCGACCGCCGTCCCACCTTGCGGGCCGCTTGCGAGGCCATCCCTCTAGGCGACCTTGAGGCCGGACGCCGAGGCCGCGCGCTTCTCGGCCTGCGCCATCGCGTCCGGGGGCGCCGTGTCGCCGGTAAGGACGGCGGCGTAGGCGTCCATCAGCGGCTTCTGGAAGTCCAGGAAGTGTGGGCCGTAGTCCAGGGCCGGGACGTCGCGGGCGATGTTCGCGAACTTCGGGGCGACGGGGAAGCCGAAGTAGGGGTCGGTCTCGTTGAACGCGGCCGTCTCCCAGTAGGGCGTCCAGGAAGGGAAGAGGCCCTGCGCCCACGATTCCGCCTGTCCCTCCTTCGTGAGCAGGGCCTGCTCTATAAAGTCCCAGGCTGCGTCCTCGTTCTGGGTCTGGGAGGAGATCACGAGCACCGAGCCGCTGAGGGTGGCCTCGCGCGGGCCGCCCTGCGTGAAGGCCGGCAGGGGCACGACGTCCCACTTGCCCTTCTGGGCGTCGCCGCCGGCGCCCTTGATGAGGCCCACGTCCCAGGCCGCCCCCATGTCGGTGGCGGCGTCGGAGTTCGAGAGGGCGCGGCTCTGCTCGTCGTAGGTCGGGGTATCAAGGGCTATGTCCTCGGTAACGAAGCGGTCGAGCAGCCCCATCGCGTTGTAGCTCTTCTCGTTGGTGAAGTCGATCTTGCCGCCCGACCCGTAGAAGGAGCCGTTCTGCTGGTTGAGCAGGATGTGGTAGTGCGACGGGTTCGTCCCACCCCCCGACGCGTCGAACGACGTCATCCTGGCGTTCCCGCCGACCTCCTGCTGCAGGGCCTTGCCCGCCTCGATAAAGCCGTCGTAGGTGGCTACGTCATCGGCGCTTATGCCGGCCTGCTGGAAGAGGTCCTTGCGGTACCACAGGCCGACAGGTCCCATGTCCCACGGCACGCCGAAGAACTTGCCGTCCTTCTGGGCGTGGGAGAGCGGGGCCTCGGCGAACTCGCTGGTGTACTTCTCCATCCTGTCGGAGACGTCCACGAACTCGCCCGGGAAGCGCATCAGGAAGTTCTGGAAGTCCTGCTGGGCGATCGAGTACACGTCCGGCGCGCCGCTCCCGGCCTGCAGGCGTGGGATCAACTGCTGGTAGTCGATGGTTATGGCCTGCATCGAGACGTCGGTACCGGGCCGCTTCTTCTTGAAGAGCGGAATGGTCGCCTCCAGCGCGTCGCTGGCGACGTCCCACGAAGCGACCGTGAGACCCCCACTGGCGGACGACCCGCCGCACCCTGCGAGCGTCCCGCCCCCCAGCAGTGCCGCCCCGGCGAGCCCGGCGCCGCCGAGCCTCAAGAACTGCCGGCGGTTCATGCCGCCACCGTTGACCCACCTTACTTTTCTTCCGCCAGACAACCCAGGCCCCTTCCGTTCGACTGCGCGGGGCGCCCCGGCCGCCCGCGACGTTTTTTCCATTCTTGTCCAGTCGGGTCCGGACTTATGTGTTAGGGGCCACGTTGTACGCTACCACAGGCGACGAGCCCCGGGCCATCGGGACGGCGCGTATCGCCCGCGTCCCGAAAACGTGCGGCCCGGGGCCTCAATCGGGGTCTTCGCCCGTCGCGGCCTCCTCGTCGGGGTCGGGGGTGAGGTGCCCGATCTCATTGGTGTAGAGGAATTTGGCGGGCCCTTCGCCGTCGGCCGGGACCTCGGCCTCCGTGATCGAGCAGTTGTGCAGCCTGGCGTAGTTGCCGGGCCACTCCCCCTCGGGCTCGCCGAGCAGGTGAGCGATGATCCAGGCCAAGGCTCCCCCGTGCGAGACCACGACCACGGCCCCCGTGTCCCGCCTGTGGGCATCCAGGATACGGTCTATCTCCCCCTCGGCGCGCGTCGCGAGGTCCAGCCCGCTCTCCCCGCCGGGCCAGGCGTACTCCACGCCTTCCTTCCGGAACCGCTCGGCCTCCTCCGGGAACTCTTCGACCCACGCCTCGAAGCGATAACCGGCGGCCCGGCCGACGTCTATCTCGGCGAGCGCCGACCGCGGCTCGGGCCGCAAGCCTAAAGCGGTGCCGATGGCGCCGGCCGTGTCGAAGGCCCGGCGGTACGGGCTGGCGTACAGGGCCACGACGTCGTCCCTGCCGGAGAGGTGGGCCGCGATCTCTCGCGCCTGCTGCCTGCC
>CAXTDD010000019.1:8824-13589 GCA_964242955.1 uncultured Rubrobacteraceae bacterium
CGACGTCGTCCCTGCCGGAGAGGTGGGCCGCGATCTCTCGCGCCTGCTGCCTGCCACGCTCCGTGAGCGGGTCGTCCGATCCCTGCAGTACCCTGTTGCGGTTGCCGTCTGTCTCGCCGTGGCGCACCAACAGCAGCCTCATCCGCGCTCGCAGACGAGGTGGACGTGCTGGCCCAGGGAGGCGAAAGGCTCCATCTTGCGCAGCGCTTTCTCCGTCTTCAGCAGCTCCTCCAGCCCTTCCCGGCCCCACACCTGTCCGTGCAAATGGTCGTGGAACACGCGTATACCTGCCTTCGACAAGACCCTCAGGCCCTGCTCGTTCAACCAGGAACCCACGGTCTCCTCTTGCAACGGCGTGCAATCGGCGTCACCACCGGTTCGATTGGGGGTTTGGAGCGCCTCCGCGAAATCCCCCCGCAAAACTCGCTTCAGAATCGCCGCGTTCTGATTGTAGAACATCAGCGAGAGGCGTCCGTCGTCCTTCAGGAGCGTGCCGAGGTGGTCGAGGACAGCCTTCGGGTCCGCGAGCCACTCGAGCACGGCGTGGCAGGTGATCACGTCGAACCGGCCGATCGCCATAGCGTCCAACTCCTGTATGGACGCGTGCGCCGTCGCCACGGAGCCGCTAAGTTCCTGCCCGCACGCGGTCTCTTCCGCCCGGTCCAACATCTCACGCGATGGATCGCACAGTAGTACCTCGTTGCCCAGCCGCGCCATGCGAAGCGCGACGTGTCCCGCTCCTCCACCGGCGTCGAGAACGGAGAGCTCGCCGTCCCGAAGCCGCGGCACCTCGGCGAGCAGATCTTCCCAAAGCACCGACAGCCGAACCCGGCCCTTCGAAGACCCGTAGATGGACCCCTCAAAATCTTCTGCCCGCCCGTCAAAATTTACGTCGCGTCTTATGATCTACCGCCTACTCCAGACCGTTGCGTCCAATAACCTCAGCGTACCAGCGAGCGCTCGCTTTCGGGATGCGCCTCTGAGTGCGGTAGTCCACGAACACGAGGCCGAACCGCTTCGAGTACCCCTCGGCCCACTCGAAGTTGTCCAGAAACGACCACACCATGTAGCCGCGCAGGTCCACGCCCCGTTCCACGGCCTCGTGCGCGGCCCGGAAGTGGGCGTCGAGGTAGGAGATGCGCTCCTCATCCTTTACCTCGCCTCCGGGGTCCACGTAATCGTGGACGGCGCGGCCGTTCTCGGTGACGTAGACGGGGAGGTCGGCATACTCCTCCTTGATGCGTACCAGCATCTGCGTGAGGCCCTCGGGGTCCACGGGCCAACCCATCGCGGTCTTCTCCGCCGCGTGCGGGACGATGGGGCGGGCGTGGAGATCCGAGAAAGGCACCTCGGACGCCTCCTCTTCCGGCGCGTCCCTGATGGTGTGGCGGAAGTAGTAGTTGACGCCCAGAAAGTCGACCGGGGTCGAGATCTTCTCCAGGTCCCCGTCCCGGACGAAGGAGAGGTCGGCGCCCCGCCCGCCGTAGTGGGGGAACACGCCCTCGGGATACTCGCCGCGGAAGAGCGGATCGAGGAAGAGCCGGTTGGCCTGCCCGTCCACCCTTCGGGCGGCCTCCCTGTCGGCGTCGCGGTCGCGCCCGGGCCGGGCCGGGTGCAGGTTCAGCGTAACGCCGAGCCGGTTTCCGTCTCCGGCGGAACGCATTCTCTCCATCGCCAACCCGTGGCCGAGTAAAAGGTGGTGCGTCGCGGAGAGGGCGGCGTTCGCGTCCTTGAGGCCGGGAGCGTGGGCGCCGTAGCCGTGGCCCAACCAGGCGGCGACCCAGGGCTCGTTCAGCGTGATCCAGTAAGAGACCCCGTCGGAGAGCGCCTCGTAGACGATGCCGGAGTACTCCGCGAATCGTTCGCTCGTGTCGCGGCCCGTCCAGCCGCCCCGGTCCTGGAGCGCCTGCGGCAGGTCCCAGTGGTACAGCGTCAGCATCGGCTCGATGGACCTCTCTCTGAGCCCGTCCACGAGCCGCCGGTAGAAGTCCAGGCCCTTCCGGTTCGTTGTACCGCTACCGTCCGGCTGGATGCGGGGCCAGGCGACGGAGAAGCGGTAGGCCCGCAGGCCGAGGTCCGCCATCAGGTCGAGGTCTTCTTCCAGGCGGTGGTAGTGATCGCAGGCGACGTCGCCGGTATCGCCGCGGTAGGTCTTGCCCGGGGTGTGGGAGAAGGTGTCCCAGATAGACGGCCCGCGTCCGTCCTCGTCTGCGGCGCCCTCGATCTGGTAGGAGGCCGTGGCCGCGCCCCACAGGAAACCTTCCGGAAAGCTCATCCCTGTCCTCCTGTCGGATGGGTCCTCACGCGTAGACCACGCGGAACCGCTCGCAGACGAGCGGCATGTCTTCTGCGAAGCCTCGCCCGATCTCCGGCAGCGTCCGCGCGAAGAAGCGCCGGTGCGCCTCGCGCCAGTACTCGAGCGAGCGGTCGCCTTCGCCCTCGTCGTGGGCGAACCGCCCGTCCACCTCGTCGAAGCGACGGATCTCCACCCCCGTCGTCTCGATGATGCACAGCGGCTCGTCTGTACCGTCGAGGATCACGGACTTCTCCCCGGGCCGGGCCACCGGCTCGCCGTCCGCCTCCAACTCCCAGAGCGCCGAGCACGTCGCGGTCTTTCGGCCCGACACGACCAGGGCACCCAACGCGTCCGCCATCTCGGGGCCGTCCCCGAACGCCCAGGCCTCGTAGCCTTCGTTCCGCGCGGGCGAGTCGTCCGGCAGCGTCTCCAGGTAAGCCTGCCAGTACGCCTCTATCCTGTTCGCTGTGCCCTTGCTTCCCGGCGGGGTTGAGATACCCTCCGGCAGGGCGTCGCCGTGGGCTTCGATGAGATCGTCCACCATCGCGGAGATCTCGCCCAGGGAGAGCACGCTCGGGGCATGGCGGTCGAGCATGGCCGCGTGGTGGACGTGGTCCCGCCGTCCTTCGAGCGCCGCCCGGACCGTCAGGTTCTGGACCGCCGTGTGCGGGGCGCAGGCCGCGGCGCGCTGGGGCGGGAGATCCCCGACGTAGCAGGGACGCAGGCCCGTACCGTCCACAAGCACCGGTACCTCGACGCAGCAGCCTTCGGGGAGGTTGGTTACGAGGCCCACGTTCTTCACGTTGCCGTAGATGGCGCGCGCCTGGCCCGTGAGCATCGAGTGTATGATGAGCGGGCCGTACTCCACGCTGCGCTCCAGCGGGAACTCCTCACCCGCGAGCAATTTGCGGCGGGTGTCGGCGTACCCGGCCAGGTTCTCCTCGCTGCGCCGGACGTACTCGTCTACAGGCACGTCGTGGGCCGAGATCTGCCAGTCGTCTTTCAAGAAGTACGGCGTGTACTCCGCGTTGTGCTCGCTCGACTCGGTGACGAAGAGGCCGAAGCGCCGCATAAGCTCGAATCGGACCTTGTCCTTCTTGTAGACGTCCGGGTCATCCATCGCGGCGAAGAGGCGCGGGTAGGCGTCCTCGCCGTCCACTTCGAGGCGGGTCATCCAGGCGATGTGGTTGATGCCGGCGCACTCGTACAGGAGGTCCTCGTGGTCTATGCCGATGTAGGAGCTTATCTCCCGCGCCGTGTAGGGCACGCTGTGGCAGAGCCCCACGCTCTCGACCTCGGGGTACGCCGTGTAGAGCGTCTCCATCAAGATGCCCATCGGGTTCGTGTAGTTGAGCAGCAGGGCCTCCGGGCAGAGATCTCTCATGTCCCGGGCGAGGCCCAGCACGAACGGGATGGTCCGCAGGCCCCGGAAGATGCCGCCGATGCCCATGGAATCGGCGATGGTCTGTTTGAGGCCGTACTTGCGCGGTATCTCGAAGTCCAGGAGGGTCGCCTGGTGCATCCCGATCTGGACGGCGTTTATTACGAAGTCCGCCCCTTCGAGCGCGGCCCTGCGGTCGGCGTGCTCCTCGACCTTCGCGCCGGCCCCGAGTCGGCCCGAGGTCCAGCGGGCCATCATGCCGGCGGTCTCCAGACGTTCGGAATCCATGTCGTGCAGGGCGACGGTGACGCCGCGCAGCTCCGGGAACGAGAAGACGTCGGTCAGCAGGTTCTTGGTAAAGACGACGCTCCCGGCGCCGACGAACGCTATCTTCAAAGCCGAATCCTCTCCGTGGTTGTCCCACCCACAGCCTACCTTACGACGGGCATTCCCAGCGCGGCCAGATGCGTCCGAGCCCACCCCGCAGGACGAAAGGCTTGAGGTCTACTTGCCCGACCTCCCGCGGCCGATAGCGTGCGCCCGGACCGTTCAGCGCGCGTCTGTCCTGTGCTAGATCTAAGCACCCCTTATACGACCTCTTCGTCGGCGACCTCTCTCAGGGATACCTCCCGGTTTTCGAGGGCCGAGGCGTAGCAGGCGTCTATGATGCGGGCGCGGTTCAGGCCGTCTTCGCCGTACTGGCCCGCCCAGTCGCCGTTCCGGATCGTCTCGACGAAGCGCCGGACCACGGCGTGGTGCCCTTCCCGGGGCTCTATCTCGGGCGCGACCACGGCCGGCCCGCCCGCCACCTCGGTGTAGGGGCGGCCGGTGTCGCTGGGCCCGTAGTTCCTCACCTTCATCTCCGCCCCGCCGTCGGTGCCGTAGAGGGTGACGCCGAAGTCGTCGCTGGACTCCCGGTAGGCGGCCCAACCGACCTCCAGGTTGAGCGTGGCGCCCCCCGAGAGCCGGATAAAGGCCGCCGCCAGGTCCTCCACCTCGTAGGTGCTCTCGCCACCCATGACGCCCACGCCACTCCAGCCGCCGCGCCCTTGCGGGCCGAGCTCGGCGTAGGTGGCGCAGCTCACGGC
>CAXTDD010000020.1:0-13276 GCA_964242955.1 uncultured Rubrobacteraceae bacterium
AGTACCTCGAAGAGGCGGACAAGCTCGCCGACCGCGTCGGCATCATCGACGCCGGGAAGATAGCCGCCGAGGGCACGCCGGAGGACCTGAAGCGCTCCGTCGGACAGGACCTCGTCGTCGCCAGCACCCGCGGCGAGGCCAACGGCGCCGTCGGGCGGCTGCGCGGGCTCCAGGCCGTCGAGAGGGTGGACGTCCGCGGCGAGGAGCTGACCATCTCCACCCCCGACGGCCCGCGCGTCGTCGGAAAGGTGGCCGTCGCCCTCGAGGAGTCGGGCGTGGCCGTGGAGAGGCTCACGCTGCGCACCCCGACCCTCGACGACGTCTTTCTCGAAGTAACCGGTAACAGGCTCGGCACGGACGACGGCGTGGACGCGAACGAGGAGGACGGGCGATGACCGGGGCGAGCATCAACGCGGGGGAAGGGCGCATTGGGGCGCGGCCGGCGGGTTTCTGGCGGGACCTCGTGAGCGTCGCGGGGAGGGCCCTGCGGGCCATACCGCGCGAGCCGGAGGCCCTCATTCCGGCGCTTATAGTCCCGATCTTCTTCTTCGTCGTGAACGTGGGATCCCTCTCGGACATCTCCTCGTTCGCCGGCGTCGATGACTTCGAGGCTTTCCAGTTGCCCGTCGCCATCGTCTTCGCCGTCACCGGCATCTCGCGGGCCTCGGCGCTCGTCACCGACATCCAGTCCGGCTACTTCGACCGCCTGCTCGTCTCGCCCGTCAGCCGCTACAGCCTGCTCCTGGGCCTGATGGCCGCAGACCTCGTGCTCGTCATCGCCCTCTGCGTGCCCGTACTCGCCCTCGGTTTCATCCTCGGCGTCGGCTTCGCGACCGGGCCCCTGGGCATCCTCGCGTTCCTGCTCCTGAGCGGCCTCTGGGGCCTCGCTTTCACGGGTTTCCCTTACGCCATCGCGCTCAGGACCGGCAACCCGGCGGCGGTCAACTCCTCCTTTATCCTGTTCTTCCCGTTCGCCTTCCTCACCACCACCTTCCTGCCGCAGGAGGCGCTCACCGGCTGGCTCGCCACCGTCGCGGACTACAACCCGGTGACGTACCTCCTGGCGGGTCTGCGGGCCCTGATCTCCGACGGTTGGGTCCTCGCCGACCTAGTCCCCGCCATCGCTGCCGTCGCCGCCGTCGGCCTCGTCTCGTTCTACCTGGCCTTCAGCGCCCTGCGCGCCCGCGTCCGCGGCTCGTAGAACCGGCCTTGCCGGACTTTCTCGAACAGGCCAGGCGCTGGTCCTACGACCGCCAGCGCCTGGGCCGCCGTTCTCCCGACGCGGAGGCCGCCCTGCGCGCCGTCGTCGGCGTGTACAGCTCCCACCCGTCGGCCCCGCTCTCGCTCCACGCCCGCGCGAAGGATCTCACCACGAAAACCTTCCGGCGCCTGGATACCGAACGGCTGGCGCTCCGGCTACCGAGTATGCGCGGCTCCATCCACCTCCTCCCGCGCGCGTCCGCCCACCTCGCGTTCCGCGCCGTCCCCGAGCCGCCGTCGCGCCTGAGGCAGCGCCTCAAGTACTTCGGTATCCCCGAGGAACGCTACCCCGAACTGCGCGAGGCGGTTCTCGCCGCTGCCGGCGAGCCGCGCACGGCCAGGGAACTCGGGCGCGAGTTGCGCGAGACGATGGGCTACGAAGGCGGCCCGACCCCCGTGTTGAGCGGCGTCTCCCGCGACGGCGCGCTCCTGCGCGTCGGGGCCGAAGGCCCGCGTTCCAACGCGCTCCGCTACGTCGCCGCGCGAAACTGGCTCGGCGGCAACCTGCCCGAAGCCGACCCGGACGAAGCTTTGGCCTGGCTCGCCGGCGAGTACCTGCGCGCCTTCGGCCCCGCCCGACCGGAAGACTTCCGCTGGTGGGCCGGCGTCTCCAAAGGCCGCGCCACGGCCGCGTTCGAGACCATGAAGACCGTCGAGCCGGTGGCCGGCTACCTCCTGCCGGCCGAAGACCGCGAAGCCTTTGAGGCGGCCGTAGCCATCGATCCCGAAGCCGTCGACGTGCTGCCGAAGTGGGACTGCTACACGATGGGGTACGCCGCCGACGGTCGGGGGCGCTTCGTGCACCCGGACGTGCAGGGGCGCGTCTACACACCCGTTGGGGACGGCCTCGGCGTGGTGCTGGTGGGCGGGGTGGCGGCCGGCGCGTGGGAGGCGCGCTTCGCCGGTAAGGTCATGGAGATCCGGCTGGATCTTTTCGAGCATCCCGGCCCGCGTTTGAAGAGGACGATCGAAGAGCGGTTCGGGGAGATAGCGGTTTTCCTGGGCGCCCGGGAAGTCCGTTTCACCCGATCCCCGGCCGCGAACCGAGAACGCGCTCACCCGTCGCGTACTCGCAGGGCGATAGAATACCCGGGTGAACAGCACAAACGGCGCGAGGGGTGGGGAGTGCGAGCTCTGCGGCAGGCCGGTCGAGCGGCTGACGCGGCATCACCTCGTACCCAGGACGCGCCACAAGAACAAGAAAAACAAAAAGACCTTCGACCGGCAGGAGATCCACCGCACCGTCGGCCTCTGCCCGCCCTGCCACCGGCACATCCACACCGTCCTCGACAACAAAGAGCTCGAACGCGTCTACAACACCGTAGAAGCCTTGAGAAGCCACCCGGACGTCGAGAAGTTCGTCGCCTGGATCGGCAAGAAGCCCCACGGCACGGCGTCAAGCCGCCGTCGCGGGTTCGCGTAGAGAGACGCGAGATCCCCGCGACGCCGACGAAGCGTTCGTAGAGGCGGGTCGTGAACCGCCCACCGGGACCGTCCTACGGAACCGACCGCAGCCATTCGGGCGTGCCGTACTTTGTCCGGACGAGCTCTTCTGCGGCGGAGACCTCTTCCTCCGTGAGGTCGTCTTCGGCGAGGTTGCCGCCGACGCGGCTGCGGAAGGTCTCGACGAGGCGGTCCAGGATCTCCTCCCGGGGGAGTTCGGTCTGGCGTCTGAGGGGGCCTACGCGTTTCTCGGCGCTCTCGATGGCCTTGTCCGTGATCTTCTCCAGCCCTATGCGGAGTACCTTGAGCATCTTGGCCGCGTCCATCTCGTAGGACGTCATGGTGTGGTGGAGGACGACACCCGGCCTCCGCGCCTGCGCGGCGCCCCCGATCTTGCCTTCGGCCGAGGTGAGGTCGTTTATGGGCTCGTACCAGGCGTCGATCCCGAGCGAACGTAGCGCCTCCACGACCCAGTCGTCCAGAAACGCGTAGGACTCGACGGTGCCCATCCCCTCGACGAGTTCCGGTGGCGCGTAGACGGAGTAGGTGATGTGGTTCTCCGGCTCCGTGAACATCGCCCCGCCACCCGTCATGCGGCGCACCACCGTAACGCCCTCGCGTTCGGCGGCCTCCTCGTCCACCTCGTTGGAGACGGACTGAAAACGCCCGAGCACGACCACGGGCTCAGACCAGCCCCAGAAGCGCAAAGTCGGTTGGCGTTCCCTGGAGCCGACGCGGCGGGTAAGGACCTCGTCCAGGGCCAGGTTCATCGCCGGGACGAGTGGACGGGGCCGGATCAGGCACCACGAAAAATCCGGCCAGCCCGCGCTCACGAGAGCGCCTTCCTGACCGCCATCGCGACGGACTCCGGCGAAAAACCGACCATCTCGACGCCGGCTTCCAGGTCGTCACGCACCCTGGCGGCCAGCGCCTCTTCTTCGAGGTCGGCGGGTACGTCTTCGAGGGCTTGTGTTATCTGCGTCAACGCCTCGGGCGGTTCGAGGAAGAAGTCGCCGCTGATCCTGACGCCGGAGAGCCGGCCGTCCCGCACTTCGAGATCGGCCACCACCAGCTTCCCTCCGCGCGTCTTGTGTTCGCCGTGCAAAGCATTCCTCCATAAAGGTTACAGGGCTCAGGCCATAGGACGCCTCCTGCGGAGGCTTTCAGGTTTTTCTGATGCCTGAAACCCGACGCCTGAAGCCTCCTTAGCGTCCCGGGTACGGTCCATAGCCGCGGAGCATCCACACCTCCGGTACCACTTCCGCGACCACCCCGCCCTCGTCGAATACCCTTACCGTCGAGCTTTCGGAGACGGCGACGGCGACCGTCCCCGTGTTGCGGGAGATGGAGGCCGCGGCCATGTGCCGGCTCCCGAGGCCTAGAGGGAGGTCCAGGTTTTCGGAGGCCGCGTCGAGGTAGCGGGCGGCGGAGACGACCACGCCGCCGTCGGAGACGACGAAGGCGCCGTCGAGTTGGGCGAGTTCTTTTATGGTCTCGCGCATGTCGGGGTCCTTGACGTGCTTTTTGTCGTCGGGGTGGCCGGCTAGTGGGTCGAGGATCAGGGGGCGGGAGCGGGCGAGGACTTCTTCGTGGTCGCCGACGGAGAAGAGCGTGCCGATCTTACGGCCCTCGCGGCCCTCCCGCGCTATCTCGACGGCGAGCTGGACGACCCTCTTGAGCGTGTTGTTGTTGATGCCCCGCTCCTCGGAGCAGATCTCGGCGATGGGGTCGTCCGAATCGTCGAACGGGCTTCCCGGCCGGGGACGGGAGACCGCGCCGTCCGTCCCGCCACCCGTACCATTGACCGCGTCCTCGACGGCTTCGAGCAGGGCTTCGATCTCCAAGGGCCCGCTGTAGGGTGCGCCGTTGAGGAAGACGCCGGGCGTGCCGCGCACGCCGTCCTGCTCGCCCGACAGGCGGTTCTCCTGGACCCGTTCGGCGTTGCGGTGCTCCGCGAGGTCCTCGTCGAAGCGACCGAGGTCCAGCTCCAGGCGGACCGCGTAGGAGCGCAGGTCCTCGTCGGTCAGGTCATCCTGGTTCTCGTAGAGGAGGCCGTGCATGGGCCAGAAGCGGCCCTGCGCGCCGGCGGCCTCCGCCGCCTCGGCCGCCCGCCGGGCGAGGGGATGGACGGAGTCGAGCGGGTAGTGGCGGAAGACGAGGCGCGCCTTTCCGTCGGCCCTCTCGACGAGGTCTTCGAAGACGGGCCTGGCCTCGGCGCAGTACGGGCACTGGTAGTCTCCGTACTCGACGAGCGTCACCGGCGCGTCGGCCGGTCCTATGGTGTGGTCCCCGTCCTTCGGCGCTGCTACCGTCATGTTCTCCCCTCCGTCGATCGTTCCGCTGGCGTGTCCCGCAAAGTCTTCTCTCCCAGACGCCCGATAGCGTAGATCGCCGCCCACAGCAGGACGAAGCCTACGACCTGCCCCGCGTTCACCCCCACGCCGAGCAGCGCCCAGTTCAGGGCGACGGCCGTGGCCGGGAAGGCCAGCTCCGCGAGCGTGGCGTGGGAGGCCCGCGTGGTGGAGAGCCCACGATAATACAACAAGAGCCCGAGGAGGCCCGGGATGAGGGCGAGCAGGATCAGCCTCCCCGGCTGCGAGGCGAAGCCGGCGCCCAACGCCCCGAAAGCGCCCTGCGCCGACGCGATCACCGCCAGGGGCAACAGCAGCCGCGCGCCGGTGAGCGCGTGGAAGGGAACGTCCCGCAAAACGAACCTCCCGAGCGCCGTCGAGGAACCCCACAGCGCCGCCCCCAAGGCGACCAGCAGCACGCCGGTGCCGACGCCGGCCCTGCCCGAATAGTTCGCGTGCCCGTACCGGGCGATCCGGGCGAGCATCTACGCCGGAAGCAGCCTGAGCGTGGTCGCCAAAACCTCTTCCCGCACGATCCCCGCCGTCGGACCGGGGAACGCGGCCTCATACTTCTCGCGGTAGGCCCCGCTAACCTTCTCGACGGTCCGCGGGTCTGCCTCGGGCACGGCGCGCACCGGCACCCGTTCGTCGTCTACGCGGAGCGCCGCCTGCGGGTTGGCCGACGCCTCGCGGTACCAGCGGCCCTTCCCGCCGCGCACGGAGCGCACGAAGACGTTGCCGTCCACGACGACGGCCCAGATCATGGTGCTGTGTTCGGGGGCAGAATCGTCCCGGCGGGTCTCCAGGTGGACCTCTCCGGCCGCGTCGATCTTGCTCAGTAATTCCCGGTCGAACCTATCCATACCGTTCCTCGTGGACTATCTCCGAGAGCGGCTTGCGTGAAGGCGCCCCGCGTCCGCGGCGGGCGACGTCGTCCGGGTAGCCCAGGGAGATCGCGGTCCGCACCGTCCGCCCGGACGGGACGTCCAGGAGCTCCTTGGCCTCGGACCTTCCTTCCCTGACGAACCAGCCGATGCTGGAGCCGACGCCGTGGGCCAGGGCGGCGAGCATGATCCGCTCGCACAGCCGCCCCTCGTCGTAGGCCTCCTGCTCCTCCCGCTCCCCGGCCATCACCGGCACTATCCCGAGCGGCGCGCGCCTCAAATGGTCCGCGTAGCCTTCGACCCCGGCCAACGCGTCCAGCGTCGCCCGCTCCGTAACGACCACGAACTCCCAGGGTTGCTTGTTGGAGGCGCTGCCCGACAGACGGGCAACTTCCAGAATATCGTCCACGACCTCGCGCGGCACGGGCTCGTCGCGGAACTCGCGCACGGCCCGCAGCGAGCGCAGGAAGGAGAGGCGGTCTTTCGCGGTTTCTTTGTCGGTCATCCTGCCTTCTTACCCGATACCGGCCAGCATCTCACGGGCGCGGTCGGGGCTCATGGGAACGTTGTAGACGGGGGAGCCCGGCTCCTGTCGGCGGCTCTCGGCGAGCGTTCCGGTGTCCACGGGGGCGAAGCCTATCTCTTCGATCAGACCGGAGACGACCCCCTTGGCCTCCTCGTCGTCCCCGGCCAGAAAGATGACCTCCCTCTCCCCGACCGGGGCGTCCGGGCGGCCGTTGTCCCTGAGCCTCTCGTAGTAGATGGTGTTGAACGCCTTGACGACGCGGGCGCCGGGCAGGTGCCGCTGCACGAGCTCGCTGGAGGAGAGTTCCCCGTGGTCTATCTCGCCGTCGCGCCCGGGGGAGTAGTTGGAGGCGGTTATGAAGATCTTGCCCCCCAGCTCGTCGGCCGGCAATCTCTCGTAGAGCCCGAAGGGGATCGCCTCCATCACGACCCCCCCGAACTTCGCCGCCTCCTCGACGGTCGCCGCGCTGGCGTTGGGCCCGATCTCCTCGACGAGGTCCCGCAGAGTCTCGGGCCCCCGCGAGTTGCTTATAGCCACCCGGTGACCCGCCCTCGCGAACAGCTTCGCCGCGTTGCCGCCGATGTTGCCCGAGCCTATGACCCCGATGCTCACTTCTCTGCCTCTCCGGCTTCTTCCCGGACTTCTTCGAGGTACAGGGCCGGGTCCTCTGTCGGGTCGGGGCCGTCGTCCGCCTCCGGGGCCTCGCGGCCCAAAAGGCGCCTCGCCTCTGCGCGCGTCACGCCCGAGCTCCCGAGAGGGCCTCGTCGATCCGGGCCTCTATGCGGAGCTTGGGCAACGCCCCGACGACGCGGCCGACCTCCTCGCCGTCGTTGAAGACGAGCAGGGTCGGGATGGAGTTCACCCCGTAGCGCACCGCGACCTCGGGGTTCGCGTCCACGTCCAGCTTGAAGACGCTGAGGCTGTCCGCCCTCTCGGAGGAGATCTCGTCCACTATCGGGCCGACCACCCGGCAGGGCGCGCACCACTCGGCCCAGAGATCCACCAGAACAGGACCCTCGACCCCGAGAACCTCCTCATCCCAACCCGCCGTTCCCACGTTCCTGACCTCGGACATCCGCCGCTCCTAACCTTCTATCTGGACCACGACACCCGAGATTATGCTCCCGATCTCCGAAATAGTCAAACGATCGCTTGTGTGTTTGAGCGTTTGACTGGCATCCGTTGCGGACGTAAGATAGGTGTCATGGCGGAGAAGTTGGAGAGGCGGGTGGAGGGCACGGACCTGGAGCGTCGGGCGAAGGTTTTCGCGGCGCTTTCGGACCCGAACCGGTTGAGGATCGTGGAGTTGCTCAGGGAGCGGGAAGAGTTGTGCGGCAAGGAGGTCGCGGGGGCGTTGGGGATCAGCCTCTCGCTCTACTCACACCACGCGCGGGCCTTGCGGGAAGCCGGCATCATAACCCGCCGCAAGAGCGGACAGACCGGCTACTGCTCGCTGGACCGGGAGCTGCTGGCCGACGCTTTGGGGTCTCTCAGCCGCTAGGAGCGTGTGTTTCGGTTCGCGGGCGGTATCGTGCGGGGCCGTTAGGGTTGCAGAAGCAATTCGTAAGTTAGGGTTGCAGAAGCAATTCGTAAGACAGACGGAGGTGCCGGATCTTTACGACCGAAGAGGCGTCCGGGAGGACGGAGAGGGAGCACGCCTATCCGGGCGATCTCGCGGCATTCGTGCGGGAGCGTTGGGAGCGGTACCCGAAGGGCGAAGAGGCCCCGGGCGACGTCGGGAAAGGGTTGCCGGTGGCCCCGGTCCTGGAGACGTTGCTGTCCACCTGCTACCAGGCCAGCCTGTTACGCGAAGAAGAGCGGCCCGTGGTCTTCCGCGCCATCTTCGCCCCGCCCGGAGAGTTCCCGGAGAAGGCCGGCCCGCCCGAGGGGCTGCACCGCCTCGTGTTCGACGAGCCCAGGCCCTTCGACGAGCACGAGCTCAGGCGTCTCTCGCCCGCGGCGGACTTCGACCGGTCCCTGATCGGGATCTCCGAGGACGACGAAGACGGGATGAAGATCTGGGGTGTCGTCCACTCGGGGCCGCGCTGGTTGAGGGGCGTGCAAGGAGGCAGAGAGCCCTCAGCACCCCTGCCTCCGGTGCCGGTCGTCGAGGTCGAGGGACCGGGGCGTCTGCAGGTGAGGAAGGGGTCCGTCTCCATCGCGGAGCTCGAAGCGGGCCGGCTCGCGGATTCCTACGCGGACGTGTTCGCCAGCCGGTGGCTGCCCGGCCTCTTCGCGCCCGTGCGGGCCGAGCTCGACGAGTTGCACGAAGAAGCCTGGGAGGAGGCCGCCTCGTTCGGGGAGGCGTGGGCGCCGCTCGACCCGGACCTCTCGCGCAAGGTCGCCCAGCAGATGGTCCGGAGGCTCGTCTCCACCGTGCGCGACGCCCGCCACGGCGGGACCATAATCGTCGTCCCGCCACAGAGGGCCGAGGAGGTGCTGGCCGGGGAGTACGTCGCGCTCAAGCATACTTTTGTGGACGGCGAGCCCCGGCGACGTTTTCGGACCCTGATCGTGCGGATCATGAACCGTTTGGCCCAGTCCCACGGCAGGGGCGACGAGGTCGCATACCCGAGGGCCGTAGGCTGGGAGGAGTACGTCTGGAGCGAGGACCGCGAGCTCGCCGAGCTCGATGAGGCCATCTTCGAGTTCGCCCACCTCGTCGCCGGCCTCGCCGCCGTGGACGGCGCGGTGGTCATGACCCGCCGCTTCGAGCTGCTCGGCTTCGGCGGCGAGATCTCCGGCGAGATCGAACCCGTCCCCTCCGTCCGCAAGGCCCTCGACCTCGAAGGCGAGAGCACCCTGCCCGAAGGCACGCAGGGCGTCGGCACCCGCCACCGCTCCGCCTACCGCCTGGCGGGAGCCCTCCCCGACGTCCTCCTGGTCGTCGTCTCCCAGGACGGGGACGCTCGTTTCGTCAGGAACAAAGACGGCGCCGTCACGTGCTGGGATCAGGCGTGAGAGCTGTTAGCCTTTAGCCCGTGCGTTGCTGGAGGATCGCGGGTCGCGATGCGCGTTCACCGTCGCTGGGAGCCGGGGAGAGAGACCTCGCGGGCGCGGAGCACCGCCTTCGCGAAGCGATGAGGCGTACTCTGTCCTAAACTTCGGGCATGCGTCTCCGAAGAGATATCGTCCGCGCCTGGAGGACGCACCCGTGAGTGAGATGCCGGACGGACGCCCGGCGGCGCTCGCGCTGGTGGTTCGCGCGGTCGAGCGGCCTGGCGTGTTGCACGCGCTGACGAGCGTCATTCTGGAGCATGGGGCCAACATCGCTTACGTTGACATAGCCGAGCGGCGCGAGGATGGATCGACGGTCTACTTCGAGCTCGAAGGCATCGCCGAAGGGGCGGCGGAGGTCTTGATCCGGGACCTGGAGTCGCTGGACATCGTGGGGGAGGTCGAGCGGGCGCCGTCGTTCGCGAAGATCTACGGCAAGAGGATCATCGTCGTGGGCGGCGGCGCCCAGGTGGGACAGGTGGTCGTCGGCGCCGTCGCCGAGGCCGACCGCCACAACATCCGCGGCGAGAAGATCTCCATAGACACCATCCCGCTGGTCGGCGAGGAGGACCTTGCCGCCGCCACGCGCGCCGTAGCCCGCCTCCCGAGGGCCGTGGCGCTCGTGCTGGCCGGCGCCCTCATGGGTGGAGACGTGGCGCGGGCGGTGTACGAGATCCGGGACAAAGGCATCATCGTGCTCTCCCTGAACATGCCCGGCAGCGTCCCCGACGCGGCGGACCTGGTCGTGAGCGACCCGGTCCAGTGCGGCGTCATGGCCGTGATGGCCGTCTCGTCTTCCGCCCGCTTCGACATCGCCCGCCAGAGGGGACGCCGTTACTAGAGCCGTCAGCTTTTCGGAGGGTTAGGGGACCACGCGCGTCATGCTGAGGGGACCCGGTTCTCGACGCGCAGGTGAATGGGGGAGACGGTCGCCGGTTCCGGCAGAATGAGCGGAGGGCCGCCAGGCGTGATGTTGCCGGGCAGCGCGGGCGAGACGGCCCCGGTGCGGGAAGGCACGTTGCGGGAAGACCGTTCATGGTCAGGAACCCCATCAGGACGAAGGCGTAGGCTTCCTCGGCGCTTGATGGGATACCCCACGCGTTTATGGTCGGGATCTCGACGCCGGGCGCGGTGTCGGCGAGCATCGCCGTGAGGGTCGGGTTGGCCGTACCTCCGCCTGAAGCCACCAGCGCGGATACTCGTTGGCGTTCTGCTTCCCGGGCCACCGTGTGGGCGGGACCAGGATGGTCTGAGCGTTCCCCTGGACCCGACCGGCGAAGGACGCGTATTGTTCGGCCCGTAGGGACTGGGCACGCGGGGGCGTCGCCGGAGGGCGAGAGGGGAGGAAAGTCAGTGAAGAGCTCCTTTTGTGAGGCGGTGTTGTTCGATCTCGACGGGGTGCTGGTGGACTCGACGCCCGCGGTGGAGCGCGTCTGGCGCGGCGACACGGCATCGAAGCGGAGCGCATCCTGGAGGTCTCCCACGGCCGCAGGACCGCCGAGACCATAAGCCGCGTCGCCCCCCACCTGGATGCCGGCGCGGAGGCCCGCGAGCTGGAGCGGGTGGAGGTGGAGAACCTCGACGGCGTGCTGGAGGCGGAGGGCGCCCGGACGATGCTCGCCTCCCTGCCGCCGGACGGCTGGACCGTGGTCACGTCGGGGACGCTATCCCTGGCGACGAACCGGATGCGCCACGTCGGCCTGCCGGTGCCGGATCTTATGGTGACCGCCGGCGACGTGGGCAACGGCAAGCCCCACCCCGAACCCTACCTGAAGGGCGCCGAGCTCCTGGTCGCGCGGCCGGATTCCACGTGCCGGTCCCCTGCGCGGAGGAGCTCTCGCCCGTGCTCTGCGCGATACCGCCCCAGATCTTCGCCCACGACCTCTCCGTCCTCAATGGCCTGGACCCCGACTCCCCAAGGGGCCTGAACAAGGTCACCGAGAGTTGGTAAGCGTTCCTCCGGTCCAGCCCCCGACGCCCGGCCCGATGAAGGGTACATTAGGGGCCGTGCGGGCGAACGCGGCCGGGGGGATGCTCTCGGGAGAGGTTGGAGGTCAAGATGGCCGTGAAGGACGGGTGGAAGGGTAGGTTCTTCGAGGACTTCGAGGTTGGTGACGTCTACCGGCACCCGCTCGGGCGGACGGTTACACAGACGGACAACGCGTGGTTCACGCTCCTGACCCAGAACACAGCACCCATCCACTTCGACCGCCACTACGCCGCCCAGACGGAGTTCGGCCGGCCGCTGGTGGACTCGACCTTTACCGTGGCGCTCGTCACGGGGCAGAGCGTCACCGACGTCTCGCAGAACGTCATGGCGAACCTCGGCTGGGACGAGGTGCGGCTTCCGGCGCCGGTCTTCGAGGGGGACACGATCTACTCCGAGTCCGAGGTGCTTGAGAAGCGGGAATCCAGGTCGAGGGACAACGTCGGCATCGTCACCGTGAAGACCACGGGCTACAACCAGGAAGGGACGGTCGTCATAACCTTCAAACGCACCGTGATGGTCTACAAGCACGGCCACTCCCCCGGCATTACGAGGCCCGGGCCAGCAGACCCAACGGGGGAGGAATCTTGATGTTAGAGGACCGCGGCCTGCTGGATCTCAGGCAGGGCGTCCGCGACCTGTGCGCCGGTTTCCCGAACGAGTACTGGCGCGACCTCGACGCCCGCCGCGGGTACCCGGAGGAGTTCGTGCGGGCCATGACGGAGGCCGGCTACCTCGCCGCCCTTATCCCCGAGGAGTACGGCGGCATGGGCCTCGACCTCACGGCGGCCTGCGCCATACTCGAAGAGGCCAACCGCTCGGGCGCCAACGCCAACCCGGCCCACGCACAGATGTACGTAATGGGAACCTTGCTGCGCCACGGTTCCGAGAAACAGAAGCAAGAATACCTGCCGAAGATAGCCGCGGGAGGGTTGCGTCTGCAGGCCTTCGGCGTCACCGAGCCCGAGGCGGGGACGGACACGACGCAGATATCTACCTTTGCGGAGAGGCGCGGGGACCGTTACCTGATAAACGGGCGCAAGATCTACATCTCCCGCGTCCAGCACTCCGACCTCATGGTCCTGCTCGCCCGGACGACGCCGCTTGAAGAGGTCGAGCGGCGCTCCGAAGGCCTCTCGGTCTTTATGGTGGACCTGCGGGAGATAGCCGGGGACGGGTTGAAGGTCGAGCGCCGGCGGGTCATGATGAACAACTTCACGAACGAGCTGGAGTTCAACGACGTCGAGGTTCCGGCCGAAAACCTGATCGGCGAGGAAGGAAAAGGCCTGCGCTACATCATGGACGGCATGAACGCCGAGCGCATCCTCATCGCCGCCGAGTGCGTCGGCGACGGCCGCTTCTTTATAGACTGCGCCACGAAAAGGGCCAACGAGCGCGTCGTCTTCGGACGCCCTATAGGACAGAACCA
Organism: uncultured Rubrobacteraceae bacterium; assembly: GCA_964242955.1. Classification (GTDB taxonomy): domain Bacteria; phylum Actinomycetota; class Rubrobacteria; order Rubrobacterales; family Rubrobacteraceae; genus Rubrobacter_D. The sequence continues at coordinate 12,878 of CAXTDD010000020.1, forward strand.
GGGCGTCCAGTTCCCCATAGCCCGCGCCTACGCCAACGTCGAGGCCGCCGACCTGATGCGCTACCGGGCCGCCGCCCTCTTCGACCGGAACGAGCCGTGCGGCGCCGAGGCGAACCTGGCGAAGTTGTTGGCGGCGGATGCCTCCTGGGAGGCGGCGAACGTCGCGGTGCAGACCTTCGGGGGCTACGGGGTGGACGCCGAGTACGACGTGGAGCGCAAGTTCCGCGAGACCCGGCTCTACCAGGTCGCCCCGATCTCCACGAACCTCATCCTCTCCTACGTGGCCCAGCACGTCCTCGGCCTCCCAAGGTCGTTCTAGCATGGCAGACGAACTCCCCCTCTCCGGCATCACCGTCGTCTCCCTGGAGCAGGCCGTCGCCGCCCCCTTCGCCACCCGCC
>CAXTDD010000021.1:0-13183 GCA_964242955.1 uncultured Rubrobacteraceae bacterium
GTGGGCGATGCTGGTTTCGAACCAGCGACCTCTGCCGTGTGAAGGCAGCGCTCTCCCGCTGAGCTAATCGCCCGTGGAAGGACGAATATACCATTTGCGGGGCCGCCGCAAAAGTCCCGGGGCCCCATCCGTTATAATGCCCGCTCCGACGGGTTGGCTGGCACTGGAGGTCTTGTGACGGAAAGCGAAAAGGTCGGCTCCGGGGGGAATCTGGAACGCGTCCTGGCGGATCTCCGGGCGCTCTCGGGGGATATAAAGTCGTGCGCCGTGCTGTCTGGGGACGGTGTCTTGCTCTCTTCTGCGCACGGCGAGGGCGTCGAGCGGGAACGGGTCGCCGCGATGCTGGCGGCGGTCGTGGACGCGGCCGGAAGGACGGCGAGGGAGAACGGCAAGGACCACGCCGCGCAGGTCAGGGTGGACACGGAGGAGGGGCACCTGCTCCTCGTCCGGATCGACGGCGGCGGCACCCTGGCCGCCACCACCGGGACAGATGCCCGCGTCGGCCTCGTCCTCTACGACCTGCGTAACGCCAGGGGCGAAGTGGAGAAGGCCCTGGACGGGGGGGATGGAACGTGAAGAAATTTCTGGGTCGCCTGGCCCTGCTCGGGGCGCTCGTCGGCGGCGTAGTGGCCGTGCGCGGTCTGTTGAGCCGGGAGGCCGCGGGCACGGATGTCGTCCAGATCACCTTCGACGACGGCTCCATACGCTCCCTCGCCTCGAACACGCCCGAGGGCGAAGAGCTCCACGACATTGCCCGAAAGCTGGTAGAGACGGGGTTTTAGAGCTGACGGCGAGGTTCGCGAAGCGGACCGCTCTAGCGGAGCGCCACCTCTGGCGGGATGCCCCGCGCCTCTAGTATCCGCCCGATGGCGAGGCCTATCTGCGAGTTCGGGGTCGAGGCGCCGGCGGTGAGCCCGATGCGGACGGGGCCTTCGGGGAGCCAGCTCGCCTCCTCGACCTCTTCGCGGGCGTCGAGGGGGGTGTGGGCCGGCTTGTGGCGTATGGCGTCGCCCTCTATGCAGTCGCCGCTCGCTATGTGGTAGCTCTTCGGGACCCTCTCCGAGGCGATGATCGCCAGGTTGTTGGTGTTGGAGGAGTTGTAGCCGCCGATGACGACCATGACGTCCAGCGGCTGCTCCAACAGCTCGAAGAGCGCGTCCTGCCTATCCTGGGTGGCGGAGCAGATGGTGTCGAAGAGCTCGAAGTGCTCGGCGATGTTCTCCTCGCCGTAGCGCTCGGCCATCGCCTTCCTGAGCTCCTCGCCGACGGCGAGCGTCTCGCTCATCAGCATCGTGGTCTGGTTGGCGACGCCGACTCTGACCAGGTCGCTCTCGGGGTCGAAGCCGGGGCTCATGCCGTGGGCGAGCTTCTCGGTGAGCTCGGCGGCTTCCATGCGGCCCAGGATGAAGTCCGTGACGTAGCCGGTCTCCTTGAGGTTGCGCACGATCAGGTAGCGGCCGTTGCCGCCGTCCTTGAGGGTCTGGGAGGCGGTGGCCTTGGTCTCCTCGTGGTAGTACTTGCCGTGGATGATGCTGGTGAATTCCTTCTTGGCGTAGCGGGTTACCCTCTTCCAGACGGAGAGGACCGAGCCGCAGGTGGTGTCCACGACGACGCACTCCTTCTCGCGCAGCTTTTCGACCCAGTTTATGGGGGCGCCGAAGGCCGGCAGCAGGACGACATCTTCGGGGGAGAGGCGGTCGAAGGCTTCATCGGTCGGGCCGTCGAAGCCCGTGGAGAGGAACTCTATGCCCATCTCGCGCAGGCGGTCGTTCATGGAGACGTTGTGGATCATGTCCCCCGTTATGAAGATGCGCCGGTCGGGGAACTTCTCGCGGGTCTGGAAGGCGTAGTCCACCGCCCGATCGACCCCGTAGCAGAACCCGAACTCGTCGGCCAGCCGGATCGTGAGCCCGTCCACAAAGAGCGCGTTGCCGTTCTCGCGTACCCTATCGACGGCCTCGGAGCGGTAGTCGCGGTCGAGGAGGTGCTGCACCTCGTCGCGCATCTTGAAGCCCTTGCGGAAGTATCTCTGCTCCGTCACGAATACCTTTCGGTAGCTTTTGGCCTAGAGCCGTTAGCTGTTAGCCTTTAGCTGTTAGCTCTTTCTTTAGGTTGCGGTGCCTATTTTAGCAGGCGTGGGCCCGGGCCCGGGAACGCTCTCACAATGCCGCGCGCCACTTGTGGAGCCTTTTCTTGGAGTCCGTACGCCTACCGAAAAGTCCTGGCTAAAGGCTAACAGCTAAAAGCTAACGGCTAGTTCCATTTGGGTGTAGAATTACTCGCCGTGGAGAGAGGGAAGCCGACCATTATGCTCGCTGACGACGATCCGGCGCTGCTGGATTTCGCCACGGAGGCCCTCGCTCGTGAGGGTTTTCTGGTCGTCGTCGCGACGGACGGGCAGAGGGCCTTGCAGGAGGCCCTGGGCCGCAGGGTGGACCTGATCCTCATGGACGTCTCCATGCCGCAGGTGGGCGGCCTCGAGGCTTGCCACTGCCTCAAGGCGATGCCCAAGACCTCGAAGATACCCGTGGTGCTGATGGTCGCTAAGAAGGACCCCGAGGCGCGGGCGCTCGCAGAGAGGACGCACGGCTCGGTCCGCGTCCTGCGCAAGCCCTTCACCGAGGAAGACCTCTTGTCGACCGTCCGCGGGGTGGTCAAACCCCGCTCGCTTATTCGCTGATCTTCCTCAGGTCACCGTCCGCGAAGCCTCAACTGATGCCTGAAGCCCGGCTTGCGGGACCGGGTGCTATGATCCCCTCTTCGTGATCCCCGCTAGAGAAAAATTTCAACAGTGGGAATGAGCAAGAGGCGCAAGACGCTCGTCACGCTGGCGACCCTGATCGGGACGTTCCTGGCGGCGCTCGACGCCACGGTCGTGGGCACCGCGATGCCGACCATCATCGGGGAACTCGGCGGGCTCTCGCTCTACCCGTGGGCCTTCGCCTCGTACCTGCTCGCCGCCACCGTGACGGGGCCCGTCTTCGGCAAATTGTCCGACACCTACGGGAGAAAGCCCGTGTACTTGGCCGGCATCTTCCTGTTCCTGCTCGGCAGCGTACTCTGCGGCGCCTCCCAGAGTATGGCCGCCCTCATAGCCTTCAGGACGCTGCAGGGCCTGGGGGCCGGGGCGGTGCAGCCGGTAGCCATCACCATCGTCGGCGACATCTTCGAGCTCGAGGCGCGGGCCCGCGTCCAGGGCCGTGTGGGGGAGCTCCGCGATCCGCGGCCCCGCCGTGGGCGGCCTCCTGACCGACCTCGTCTCCTGGCGCTGGGTCTTCTACATAAACGTCCCCTTCGGCATCGTGGCCGCCGTCCTCCTCACCCTGACCCTGAACGAGACCTTCGAACGCCGCGAACGCAAGGTCGACTACCCCGGCGTCGCGCTCCTCACCGGCGGCCTCGTGGCGGTGCTCCTGGCGCTGCTCGGCGGCGGGGGGCCGGGGATCTCCGCCGGCGGCGTCGCGCTGTTCGTCGGCGGGGTTGCGGCGCTCGCTTTGTTCGTCTTCGTGGAGGGACGGGCCGAGGACCCGATAGTCCCGCTCGACCTGTTCAGAGACAGGATACTTTCCGTCTCCGCTTTCGGGAACCTGGCGATCGGCGGGGTCTTGCTCGGCGTCTCGGTCTACGTGCCGCTCTTCGTGCAGGGCTCGCTCGGCGGCACGGCCATCACGGCCGGGGCCGTGGTGGCCTCGCTCTCCATCGGCTGGCCCGTCGGGTCGTTCGTGGGTGGGCGGATGCTCTTGAGGACCGGATACCACCCGACGCTCCTGCTCGGGGCGGCCTTGATCTCCGCCGGCTCGGCCCTGTGCGTCCCGATGGACCGGGGAACGTCGCTCGCCTACGTGGTCCTCGCGGTCGTCGTCATGGGCCTCGGCCTTGGTTTCTCCAGCACGAGCTACCTGGTGAGCGTTCAGAACGCCGTCCCCTGGCGTCGACGCGGCGTCGCCACCTCCTCTGTAGTCTTCTTCCGGACGGTCGGCGGCTCCCTGGGCGTCGCCGCGATGGGCGCCCTTCTCAACGCCACCCTGGGCGACCGCTACGGGGCCGCCGTCGAGAGGGTCGCCGAAGGCGACGCGGCGCTCGGGCGTCTCCTCTCGGACCCGAACGCGCTGTTGCAGCCGGCCGTGCGCTCGCGCATACCAGAGGCCGCCTACTCCGAGCTGGCCGGCGCCCTGGCCGCCGCGCTCTCGCCCGCGTTCTGGGTCTTGCTGGTCTTCGGCATCTCGAGTTTGGCCGCCGCAGCACTCTTCCCGCGGGGGGCCGCCGCGGACCTGGTGAGCCGGGAGGCCGAACATGGCTGAACCCGGGCGGGAGCTGACCCTCGAAGACCTCCCGCGACCGCCGCTCTTCAAGCTGGTAGACGCGAGAGGCGGCGACGCGATGCAGAGGACCACCGTGGGCGGCGAGCGGGCCGGGGTCGCCGCGCTGTTCTCCGACAGGGAGCTCGCCGGGGAGTTCTCCGCCGGCGCCGCCGCGCACGGAATGGAGGACCTGGCCGGGGCCGACCCGCGCGAGCTGCCGGACTGGGGCTCGGTCGAGGCCTTCGCGCTCTCCAGGGCGGACTACGTGCTCGTCGTCTCGGGAGCGGGGGTTGGCCTGTTTCACGCCGAAGACGTGGCGCGGAAAGCGGCCGAGCGGGCGGGCGAGATCTCATTCCCCCTCTACGTCATCTCCGACGAGGGGGGAGAGGCCCCCCTCATCACCGTCGCCGTAGACGAGGGCGAGATCCTCATCACCGCGCTCTTCGGTTCTCCCGAGGGTGCCCGCCTCTTCCGGGAGAACGCCTCCCACCTCGGACTGCCGGATCACCTCGGCACCATAGAAGACGAGGAAAGTCTCAGCCGGCACGCCCTGGTCGCCCGGCAGGCGGGGGCGACCTACGCCGTCGTCGACCCCGAGTCGGGCCTCACGGACGCCGTGCCGATCGAAGAGCTGATCCAGTAGGGCGGTTCGCGAAGCGAACCGTGCTGTTGGCCTTTGGCGGTCAGCTCCGCCCTCGAAGCGAACCGTGCCGTCAGCTATCAGCCATCGGCTATCAGCTTTTTGGTCTCGTCGATACGCCCCCGGGAGGGTTAGACACCCGCGCGAGGAGCACCGCCAGCAATCGGCCCATTTCGGCGCCCGGCCTGCGCGCGCGGCTTCCGGCAGCCCCGGAGAAGCTGATGGCTGATAGCTGATGGCTGATAGCTCTCTGTCGTATGGCGTAATATGCGCGGCGTGAGGTTGCTGAACACGTTCAAGGGCGGGCAGGGCGCGGGGGCGGGGAGCGCGGCCATCGTCGTCTCCTTCGGCATCTCCGGCGCGCTCACCTACGCGTTCCACAGCCTCGCGGCCCACACGCTTGGGGCCGGGGGGTACGCGCCGCTCGGTCTGTTGTGGTCGGCGACGTTCCTGACCGTTCAGGTGTTGTGGGTCGGGAGCACCCAGACGCTCGGGCGGTACATCGCCGAGCGGGAGGCGCGGGGCCAGGGCTGGCGGCCGGTCGAGTCGTCCGTGATGCGCTGGCAGGTAGGGTTGCTTGTCGCGTTCGTGCTTGCGGCGTCGCTCGCGAGCCCGCTGCTGACTGCGGCCGTCTTCAAAGATTGGTGGCTGACCGTCGCGTTTATCGTGGTCGTTGCGTTGTACGCGCCGGAGTATTTCAGACGCGGCATCTTCAACGGGCACCGGCAGTCCTTGCGCCTGGGGGGCCAGATCGTGGCCGAGGCGGCGGGACGTCTGCTGCTGGCCTCCGTCCTGCTCTTTATCGGATGGGGCGTCTTCGGACCCGCGCTCGCGATAGTACTCGCGCCGGTGATCGGGGTCCTGGCGGTCAGGCCGGCCGCGGTCTCGCCCCCGGACCACGAGGGCGAGCCTTTCTCGGCAGCCACGGCGTTCCGCTTTGCAGGACCTGTGTTGGCCTCCATGGCCTTCGCCCAGGCGCTTATGAACGGTGGCCCCATTCTCGCGAGCCTGCTCGGGGGCACGGACACTCAGGTGGCCGTGCTGACGGCCGCCACCATCCTGACCCGTATCCCCCAGTATGTGTTGAGCCCGGCCATCGGCGCCCTCCTGCCCCGCGCGAGCCGCATACTCTCCACCGAAGGGCGGGTGGCCTTCGACCGCTTCGTCTTTAAGGCGGCCGGCGTCGTAGGCCTTGTGGGGGTCCTCACCGTAGCGGGCGCGTGGCTGCTCGGCGGCTGGGGCCTGAGGCTCTTTGCGGACTTCGAGACCGGCCGCAGTGTGCTCGCAGCACTCGCGGCGATGGCGGCCTTCTACATCCTATCGGAGACCTTGAACCAGGCCCTCTTCGCCCTCGGACGGGAACGGCTGGCTGCCCTCGGCTGGCTCTTGGGACTCCTAGCCTCCATCTTCTGCCTGACGGTTGTGGGCTTCGGCGTGGTGGAGAGGATCTCCTACTCGCTCGCGGCCGGGACCCTCGTGGCCGCCCTGGTTCAGGTAGCCTTCTACCTAATCGCCCGCGCAAGGCCGGCCTGAAACGGTTCACGGAGCGAACCACGCCATCAGCCGAAAAGAAAAAGCTGACCGCTGAAACCTGATACCTGAAGCCTACCTTTTCACGTCCCGCGGGGATGGGCGGTACGGTCGTAGAGCTCCTGGAGTTCCCGTTCTACTTCCTCTATGGTCCTCTCCAGATGAAGGTTATCGAGGCGGGCGCGCATCTTGTGGCCCCTCGGGTAGGTTCCGACTACCTCCTCCACGCCCCGCAGCCTCTCCAGCACGAGTTCCGCTTTGCTTATATCGTCCGCCAGGGCGTGCCGACGCTCCCTGCCCGCCCTGATCTGGTCCCGACCCCTCTCCTCTTCCTGACCTCTGTCCAAGATCGCCTCCCGATCTGTTCGCGAAGAGCCTCTCCGTCGGATGTACCCGATGGACCGCGTTTCACGCCAGCATCCATGTCTGGTGCCTAGCGATCCTCTTCCATGAACCACGCCACCGTGCGCCGCAGGCCCTCGTCCAGGTCCATCTCCGCCTGCCAGCCGAGCAGGCGCTTCGCCTTTGAGGTGTCGGCGAAGTTGCGCCGGACCTCGCCGCGGCGGGCGGCCGTGTTCCGGACCTGGACGTCCTTGATGCCGGCGGTGGCGAGGGCCGGCAGGAGCCTGTCCGCGATCTCGCGCACGGTCGTCTCGGCGCTCGTGGCGATCTGGAACGTCTCGCCCCCGACGCCGTCCGTGGTGGCCGACAGCTTTATGGCCCGGACGAGGTCCCCGATAAAGATGTAGTCGCGGGTCTGGGTGCCGTCGCCGTAGATCTCCAATGCCTCTCCGTTGGTGGCCCGCTTGATGAACCTGGCGACCACGCTGTTTTTGTGGCCTGAGAGGGGGCCGTAGACGTTGCCGAAGCGCAGGGCCACGGTCTGGATGTCGAAGGTCTGGAAGTACGCGGAGCAGTAACCCTCGCCGGCGAGTTTGCTCGCGCCGTAAGGCGCCACGGGGTGCGGGGCCATCTCCTCGTGGATGGGCGGGTCCGTCTCCCCGATCACGGTCCCCCCGCTCGACGCGAAGACGAACCGGCCCACGCCCGCGTGCCGCGCCGCCTCCAGGTAGTTGAGCGTCCCGAAGACGTTCCTCCGGCAGTCGCCCCGCGGGTCCTGGACGGAGGGCAAGACCCCGGTGTTGGCCGCGAGGTGGACGATGGCGTCGGCCCCCTCCGCCGCCCGCAACGCCAACTCCTCGTCCAGTATGTCGCCCACGACGAGCTCGACCGGGCCTCCGGAAGTGATGGGACCGGGGTCATCGGACGATTTCTCTACGAAGTCCGCCGCCGTGGCGAGGTCGTCGCGGTCGCCGACGGTCAGGTTGTCCACGACGCGGACGCCGTGGCCGCCCTCCTGGACGAGGGACTGGATCAGGGCCGTCCCGATGAACCCGCAGCCGCCGGTGATGAGCCAGTTCATGCCAGGCCCGCACCGGATCGATCACCACGTTGTCTATAAGAAAGATGCATGTTCTTCCTCCGGTAGTCTTCTCTGCTGCGCCTACCTTAGTGCAACTTCGGGCCGGGCGCGAGCCGGTGGCTGTCGCGTGCGGGTTTGGGTTCAAACGGTTACAATCTTCGGCGGCCCGGCCCTAAAGGGCGGGCGGAGAGGGGCCGGTCCGGGCACACGTTTCGCTCCGAGCAGGAAGTAGAAATAGATACGCGCGGCGTCGCTTCGGCGGCGGTCGCCGGGAGGTAGAGATTGACCAACCGTACCCTCACCCGCCGCGACTTTCTGAAGGTCGCGGGCGCTGCCGGGGCGGCCACGCTCGGGGCGGCCGGGTGCGGCAGTGTTACCAATACGATCACGCAACTGCCAGAAGAGTACCTTCCGAGTGGGGGATCCAGGATGAACGTAGTGCTGGTGATCATGGACAGCCTCAGAAAGGACCACATCGGCGCCTACGGCAACAAGACCGTCAAGACGCCGAACCTGGACGAGATCTCCAAAGACAGCCTCCGCTTCACCCGGGCCTACCCGGAGGCCATACCCTCGATACCTGCCCGCCGCGGCGTCCACACCGGCATCCGGACCTTCCCTTTTCGGAACTGGGAGCGGTGGTACGCCGAGGACGTCGGACTCTGGGGCTGGCAGCCGATCCCGCGCGACCAGACCACGCTCGCGGAGATCCTGGGCAAGGAGGGCTTCTACAACCTCTTCGTCACGGACACCCTGCACCAGTTCAGGCCGTTCTACGACTTCCACCGCGGTTTTCACGCCTTCCACTTTATCCGCGGGCAGGAGAGGGACCTCTTCAAGCCGCAGACCGCGCGGTCGAGAAAGAAGATCGAAGACGCCCTCATCGGCGGGCCGAACGGGCCGCACGCCGAGGAGATCATGCTCCAGTACTACGCGAACGTAGCCGGCCGCGAACGCGAGGAGGACTGGTTCTCCCCCCAGGTCTTCTTGAAGGGGATGGAGTTCCTGGAGGCTGCGAAAGAAGCCCAGCCGTTCTTCATGGTCGTCGACAACTACGACCCGCACGAGCCCTGGGACCCGCCGGCGAAGTACACGAACCTCTACTCCGACGGCTACGACGGCCCCGAGCCGGTCACCTCCAGCAGCGGCTCTTCCGACTGGATGACGGAGGCCCAGCTCGAGCGGATGCGCGCCCTCTACGCCGGCGAGGTGACGATGATGGACAACTGGCTCGGCAACTTCATGAACCGGGCCGCGGAGCTGAACCTGATGGAGAACACGATGTTCGTCTTCCTCTCCGACCACGGCCACGCCTTCGGGGAGCACGGCGTCGCCGGCAAGGTGACCTCGGCCCTCTACCCGGAGCTCACCGACATCGCCCTCCTCGTAAAGCACCCGCAGGGCAAGGGCGCAGGCCGGACCAGCGACTTCTTCGCCTCCACCCACGACATAACGCCAACGATCCTCGGCGCCCTCGGCGTCGAGCCGCCCTCCCCGCTGCAGGGCCAGGACCTCACGCCCCTGCTCGGCGGCGGGCCGGAGGAGGAGCGCCCGTACTTCACCGCCGGCTACCACGACCACGTCTGGGCCCGCGACGACCGCTACGCGATGTTCGCCCTGCACGACGGCACCGGGGCGAAGCTCTTCGACCTCCAAAACGACCCGAACATGGACAAGAATATCGCCTCCGCCAACCCAGGTCTGGCGAAGAAGATGTACACGGACTACGTCGTAAAGGACGCGGGCGGCCCGCTGCCCAGCTACTAGGGTGAAGGTCTTGCGCCGGTTGCTCGGGTTCCTCGTGAGGTGGGCCGGGCTCCTGGTCGTCCCCGGGGGCTTGCTGTGGGCGCTCTCTCCCGTGGGCGTCTCGATCTCCGAGACGGCCTTCGGCACGCCCAACGTGTTCTGGAAGCTCTTCCCGTCGGCCCCGCTGCTGCTTCTCGTCGGCCTCGTCGGGCTGCAGTTGCGGCAGTCCGGCCGGTCAGGGTGGCCGGAGAAGTTGGGCCTCTGGCTCGCCCTCGTCGGGATAGTGCTCGTCGTCCTCGGCGACGCCGGGCTGTACTGGCTGAGGATCGACGACGTCTTCCTGATGACGGCGCCTGCCTACAGGGCTTTCCGCCTCGGCCTGCTGCTGCTCGGCGCGGGGTCCATTCTGTTCGGGGTGGCCGCCCCGCGCGACGGGGCGCTGCCGACCTGGGGGCTCGTCCCGTTCGTGGTCGGCTCGTTGTGCGGCCTGATCTCCTTCGCCGTGGATCTCGGCGCCTTCGGCGCGGTACTCTGGATTCTCTTCGGGCTGGGATGGGCGTGGCTCGGCCTCTCCCTCGCGGTGAACGGGTTCCTCTCGTTGCGGCGGACGCGCCGGCCAGCCCGCGGTGGGGAGGTAGCGAAGGGATGATGCCGCCTGGCGAGTTCGTGCGGAGGCCGCTTGCTCCGATCGCGGCGGTCCATCAGCCGCGGGTTCCGCTTCGGGAAGACGGTGTTGGGAGAGGCCACGCCAAAGGCTAGGCCTGCAAGCAGCTTGATCGTCCGGGATTACACGAGGAACGACGCGCGGGAGATCTGCGCCCTGTTCTTCGAGACGGTCCGCGCGGTGCCCCTCGGAGACTACTCGCGCGAACAGGTCGAGGCCTGGGCGCCCGTCATACCGGACCCGGACGCCTGGCACGCCCGCATGTCCGGCCGGCACACGCTGGTCGCCGAGGAGGCCGGCGAGATCGTCGGCTTCACAGAGCTGGAGGACGACGGCCACCTGGACATGCTCTACTCCCGCAAAGACGCCGTAGGGCGTGGCGTCGGCTCCCTGCTCTACGCGGCGGCGGAAGAGAGGGCCATCGAGCTCGGCCTCACCCGCATCTTCACCGAGGCGAGCATCACCGCGCGCCCGTTCTTCGAGCGCCGGGGCTTCAGCGTCCTGCGGCAAAACAGCGTCGTCAGGGGCGGCGCCGAACTGACGAACTTCTCGATGGAGAAACGCCTCCCGGACCGCACGGACTAGCGTCTGTCCAAGGCGGTCGTCCTCGTTCGCAAGATTAGGCCGCTTACCCGCCCGTCCAACTACTGCCGGTGTGTGTTCTGCGAAGTCCGCGAGGGACGAACCTCCGGAAGTTCGTGTGGCCCCGGTCCGTCGCCAGGGGGGCGTCCTTGGCTCAAGACTGCGGGGTGTCGGAGCCCTCCTCCGACCTCGTGTAGCGCCGATGCAGCTTGACCGGCGCCGAGCGGGCGTCCCGGCGGCGCCGGACGCGGATGTTCAGGAACTCGACGAGGACGGAGAAGCCCATCGCGAAGTAGATGTAGCCCTTGGGCACGTGCTGGCCGAAGCCGTCGAGCAGGAGGGTAAGACCGATCAGGAGCAGGAAGCTCAGGGCGAGCATCTTCAGGGTTGGGTGGCGGCTGACGAGGCCGGCGACGGCCTCGGCGGAGAACAGCATCACCACTATGGCGACCGTGACGGCGGCGATCATCACCGAGACCTGATCCACCATGCCGACGGCGGTTATCACCGAGTCCAGCGAGAAGACCATGTCGAGGATGATGATCTGGATCAGGACGCTGGCGAACGTCGCCTTCACCCTGGCGCTCGAGTGCCCCTCCTCCCCTTCGAGGGTCTCGTGGATCTCGTAGGTGCTCTTGCCGAGCAGGAAGAGCCCGCCGAGGATGAGGATCAGGTCGCGCCCGGAGATCTCCTGCCCGATGACCGTGAACAGTGGCGCGGTGAGCCCGATGACCCAACTCAGAGAGAGGAGCAACAGGATGCGCATGACCAGCGCCAAGCCGAGCCCCAGCCGGCGGGCGAGTGCCTGCCGCTCCTCGGGCAGCTTGTCCACGAGGATCGAGATAAAGACGATGTTGTCTATGCCGAGGACGATCTCCAGGGCAAGCAACGTCAAGAAGGCGACCCAGACCTCGGGGTTCAGCAACAAATCCACGCCTGCCACCTCGCATTTCTGTTGTGGAAGTTGCGCACGTCCCTCTCCACGGGTCTCCTCGCCGCGTTGGGCTGAAAGACGGAGAGACAGGCGTCAAGCTTGCCAGTGGTCTTCCGGAGGAGTCCGGGCGGGCGCATGTACCCTCGCACCAGGCCATCCACCTGCGGGGATCGGACCTTGACCAGCCCGAACTCGGCGGCCACGAACAGGCCGTTCAAAGCGACCGGAGAGAGCGCCGGGACGACCAGCAGGGTATCGGAGGCTGGCCCGCCCAACCCGTCCCCCGCACGCGTCGAATCCCCGCGCTTGCTAGATGTCCCGCCGGCGTCCGGTGCCATGTTCAACGGGGACAGCATAGCATCCGGATGGCCCCGGCGGCTTTCGTGGCCGAGGTCGGCGCCGGGTGTTGCGCGAGGTCCTCGACAGAACCTCAACCGGAAGGACGTGTATCCCTCCCCTGTGCCGGGTACGAAAGATCGGTGTACGCGGGCGTCGTTCTCGGACGAGGGAGGATGAGGGCAGTGAGGGTTCTTTTGGGCGTCGCCATAGCGCTGCTGGCGGTGTGGGTGTTGGTGAAGCTCGTCTTCGGCGTCGTCGGGGCCGTGTTCCACCTGCTCCTGGTCGCCGCCGTCTTGGTGGGCCTGTACGCGCTCATAAAAGCCGGGGCGTCGCGGAGGACGTGACCCGGACGGGGTCCTCGTATCCTCCGTCGGGCCCTTTTTTCCGTCTACTATCGCGTTGCCCCCTGCTGCATGCCGGTGAGGAAGGGCCGTTCTTGATCATCGGCGCGTGACGTAACCGTCGTCTTGCCGGTTGGCACCGGAGAGGCGCACGGTGCGTGGGAGGACACGTAGGTCGGGAGGGACTTTGCGGAGGGCCATTCGAGGGATAAAGGAGACGTCCTACTTTGTTCGGACGATGCTTGCCGCGAGCCTCGTGCTCGACTTCTCCGGGCTGGCGTTCGGCCTCTTTTACGAGGGGATCTTCTTCGACAACCTGGCGCACTTTTTGACGTGGCTGGCCCTTGTGGCCCTCGCCGCGGAGCTGGCCCACCTTCGCGGCGCCCTGCCCGCCGTCTCCGGCCGCCGGGCGCTAGCCGTGGGGGCGGTCGTAGGCCTCCTCGGGGGGGTGGCATGGGAGATCGGCGAGAGCGTCGCAGATCTACTCCCCGTGTACATCCACAACCCGCCCCTGGACTCGGTCTTTGACACGATCTTCGGCATTGCGGGCGGGGCGATCGGCGCGTGGAGGACGAACGATCGCCTGGGCGGCAAGCCGCTTCGTCGGGCGCCCGGTTGACGCCCGTGGGGAGCGTAGCCCATCCCCGGTGGGGCTGCCCGCGTCGGATTGCGTAGGATATCGA
>CAXTDD010000022.1:0-13042 GCA_964242955.1 uncultured Rubrobacteraceae bacterium
GTCGTCGCGGTCGACGGCGACGACGGCGGCGCCCCGGGCGGCGAGGTCGAGGGCCATGCGGCGGCCGAGGCCGGCGGCGGCGCCGGTCACCACGGCGACCCTGTCCCGGAAACCGGTTCGTTCCGCCATGCGACTACACCTCGCGCAGCGGCTCGCTGTAGGTCTCCCTCATCCTCGCGACGAAGATCAGCGTTATGACGGCGGCGACTATGAGGTAGATGCCAGGGGCGAGGTTGCTGCCGGTGCGGTCGATCAGGAACGTCGCCACGAACGGGGCCGTGCCCCCGAAGGCGGCGACGGCGAGGTTGTAGCTGACGCCGAGGGCGCTGTAGCGCACGTTGGTGGGGAACATCTCGACCAGCGCGGCGGGACCCGGACCTGAGAACAGGCAGATGATGAGGGCGAAGAGCACCTGCCCGACGACGATAAACAAGAAATTCCCCGTCGAGACGAGCAAGAACAGGGGGTAGGACAGGAGCGCTATGAGGACGGAGAAAGCCACGAGCAGGGGCTTGCGCCCGATCCTGTCCGAGAGGGCGCCCGTGAAGGGTATGAGCACCATCAGGACGACGAGGCCTATGGCGTTGGCGGTCAGCGCCGACGTGAGCGAGAGCCCCAGCGTCTCCGAGACGTAGGTGGGCATGTACGTAAGGAGGATGTAGTAGGAGACGGTCCAGGCTATCGTGAACCCGAAGGCGTTGAGGCTCTCCCCGCCGTGCGTCGTAAAGGACTCTCTGACGGGCGCGTCCGTCTTCTCCTCCTTCTGCTCTATCGCGAGGAAGGCCGGCGTATCTTGCAGGCGGAGCCGCAGGTACAGGCCGACCAGGCCGACGAGCACCCCCAGGATGAAGGGCACGCGCCAGCCCCAGGCGTTCAGGGCGTCCTCCGAGAGGACGACGCCGAGCAGGCTGCCCATCAGCGAGCCGGCGAGCAGGCCGGCGACGATGCTGAACTGCTGCCAGCTACCGTAGAGCCCGCGGCGATCGGGGGGCGCGTACTCGACCATGAACGCGGCGGATCCGCTCCACTCGCCGCCGGCGGAGAAACCCTGCAACAGGCGCGCGACGACCAGCAGGATCGGGGCGAAGACGCCGATCTGGGCGTAGGTCGGGAGCACCCCGATCATGAGCGTGGACACGCCCATCAGGATCACCGCCGCCGCGAGCGTGGTCCTGCGCCCGATCCTGTCCCCGAAGGACCCGAACACGAAGGCGCCTAAAGGCCGCATGAAGAAGGCCACCGCGAAGACGGCGAACGTCGCGAGCAACGACGCCACCCTGTTCTCCGAAGGGAAGAACTGCGTCGCTATGATAGTCGCGAAGTAGCCGTAGACCGCGAAGTCGTACCACTCTATAAAGTTGCCGATGGCCCCGGCGGTGACCGCCTTCCTGGCGGCCTCCGGCGTGCTCGCCTGCGCGCTTGCCTCCACGTCAGCTCCTCCCTTGAGTTTCCCAACATACCGTCGCGTGCCTCGTGGTAACCGCGCATCCCAGTACGGACCTTACAACGCCCCCGTTCGCCGACGGCCCGGTGGTGAGGGGACGCGATGAAGACGCTGACGCGTGGCCCGGACACCAGGGCCGGTGAGCCCGCGGCTGGCGAAAACGTCGCGGCGGTTCGGGGTGCATGCCTCAGCCCGGACCATCACGCTGTTCGGTTCTTCGGCGGTGGGACGCGGGATGCGCCCGACGCGTGCGGTAGGGTTCAGCGAATGCCTCGTCTCTGTTTCCCGCACGTCAACCGCCCTTCTTCTTGCCGCCCCTCGCGCTCCGGTGGCGGTTCGCGGGCGGGACGTGGCGCGCGGGCTTACGCGCTGGGGCTTCGGGCTCCTGCATGCGCAGGTAGGCCCGCTTCACGGTCTGGAGCTCCAGTCCGATGTCCACTCCGCGGACGCCGGGCAGGCCTCCGAGCGTGCGGGTGGAGAACTCGTAGAGTTCGTCCTGAGAACGCAGGATGGTCTCGCAGATCAAGTCGCTAAAGCCGATGGTGGCCGACAGGTAGCGGACCTCCCGCCTGGCCGCCAGCGCGGTCGCGACCTCCTCCAGACGCGAGAGGTCGGCGTGTATCCAGCAGAAGCACTCGACCTCGTAGCCGAGCAGGTGTGGCTCGACGAGGGTAGCGAACCTGAGGCAGCCGCCCGCCCTCATGGCCTCCACCCGCCGCCGCGCCATCGACTCGCTCACGCCGGCGAGGTCCGCCAACTCCGAGAAGCTGCGCCGGCCGTCCTCGACCAGAAGGTCGTACAGCCGCAAGTCGACCTCGTCCAAAGCTTGCGCGCCGCCGGCGCCGCCGGTGATGCCCGCCGGGCCGAAGCCGGATTCTTTGCCGGCGGGCCCCAGCACGTCCCGGCTCCAGTCGTAGGACATCTTGAAGTTGCGCAGCACCGTCTCGGTCGCCGTGTCCGCTATGCCGCCGACCTTGGGCAACTCCTGCAGCAGGACCTTCGCCAGGTGGCGCGGGGAAGGGACGATAAGCTCCATCACGATGTCAAACGACCCGGTGACCAGGGCCACGAACCTCACGTCGGCCCTGTCCGCGAGCGCGTGCGCCACCCGCGTCTCTTCCCCCACGTCGCACTTGAGCTGCACCAACACCGGGTAACCGAAGCCGCACCGCACGGGGTCCGAGATCGCCGCCACCCGCAATATGCCCTCGTCGAACATGCGCTGCGCCCGGCGCGCGACCGTGGACTCCGAACTGCCCGCCACCCGCGCGACCTGCTGCCAACCCGCCCGGCCGTCTATCTGCAACGCCGCCGCTATACGCTGGTCCAAAGAATCCACGCCCGCATGTTCGCAGTTTTTCTCCACAAACACAATGATTCTGGGAGAATCCGTCAATTATTATTGTTTTGTGCTTGATTTTATGTCAGTATCGCCGTGGGAGCGAACGGAGGGTGCAAAGGATGAGAGGTGGGAGGTCCCCTCTTCTGACACCGATTTTCGCCTTGTCAGCCGCGGCGCCGACGGTTGCGGCGCGTGAGACTCCGGGCGGTTCGGTGTTCGAGGAGACGAGCAAAGGACCGGGCGTGAGAGAAGGAGAGGGCGGATGAGAAGCGCGGCCGACGTGCGGGAGGGGCGACTGCTGGACGAGGTGGGCCGGGACCTTCCCGGCGCCGTGCTGGAGAAGTTCGCCTCCCTGGTGCGCGAGTCCGGCGGCGAGGACGAGAGGACGGCGGCCTCGTTTATTAGGGAGAAGCTCGAAGAGTTCGGCGTCCCGCACACGGTGCACACCCCATCCCTCTATCTGAGCCTGCCGCGGGGCGCGGGGCTGAAGGTCACGGGCGACGACGGGAGAGAAGTCAGTGCCAAGACGCCCGCGTTCTCCGTCTCGACGGGCGGCGGGTGGGTGGCGGGCGAGATGGTCTACGTGCCGACCGGGCAGGCCACGGGCATCGGGGACATCTTCGGCGGGGCCATAGAGGGTGAGACGGCGGATCTTGACGGCAAGATCGTGCTGACCGAAGGCTTCCCGATGCCGGGCAAGGTCTCGCAGTTCTCGGGGCTCGGGGTGAGGGCCGCGGTCTTTATCAGCCCCGGCGAGAACATCCACGAGGGCATCTGCACCCCCATCTGGGGCGCGCCCGACCTGGACAACGCCGCCGACGAGCCGGAGATCCCGGTCCTCGCCGTGAACAGACCCGACGGCCGCGAGCTCGCCGGGCTCTGCGAGGCGGGTCCCGTGGGGGTCGAGTTCAGGACGGATCTTGAGAAGGGCTGGTACCCGTGCCCGCTCCTCGACGTGTTCATAGAGGGAACCGAAGAGCCAGAGAAGTACGTGCTCTTGCACGGGCATCTCGACTCCTGGCACGAGGGGATCGGGGACAACGCCACCGGGGACGCGGCCCTCCTGGAGATGGCGCGCGTCTTCCACGAGCACCGCGACGCCCTCAAGCGCAGCGTGCGCGTTGCCATCTGGCCCGGCCACTCCTACGGGCGGTACGCGGGCTCGACGTGGTTCGCCGACGAGTTCGGGCTCGACCTGGAGGAGAACTGTATAGCCCAGGTCAACTGCGACTCCCCGGGCTGCCGGTGGGCGACCTCCTACGAGCACATGATGTGGATGAGCGAGACTGACGGGTTCTGCAAGGACGTGATCCGCGACGTCCTCCACCAGCCGGCGGCCGGCACGAGGCCCTTGCGGGCGGGGGACTACTCGTTCAACAACATCGGGATCTCCTCGTTCTTCATGCTCTCCTCGACCATGCCCCCGGGGCTCGTGGAGGAGAAGGGCTACTATCCCGTAGGCGGCTGCGGCGGCAACATCGAGTGGCACACCGAGGACGACCTGATGCACGTCGCCGACCTCGACGTGCTGGAGAAGGACATAAGGGTCTACACCGCCGCCGTCTTCCGGGCTGCCAACGCCCCGATTCACCCGTTCGACTTCGTCGCCACCGCCGAAGAGCTGGCGGCGACCCTGCGCTCCTACGCGGAGGCCGCCGGGGGCGTCTTCGACCTCGGCCCGGCCATAGAGGAGGCCGAGGCCCTGCGCGCGGACCTCGTCCGCTTCCGCGAGGCGACCGGTGCGCTGGGCGGGGCACGGGCAAACGACCCGGCGGTGAGGAGCGCGAACGCGAAGATCCGGCGCCTCGCCAGGACCCTGGTTCCCATCAACTTCTCCAGGCGCGGCAAGTTCCGCCACGACCCGGCGCTCGACGTACCGCCGCTCCCGGACCTTGCCCCCGCCGCCCGGCTCACAAACCTCGAAGAAGGCAGCCACGAGCACCGCGTCCTCCTGACCCACCTGACGCGCGGGCGCAACCGGGTAGTCTGGGCGCTGCGCGAGGCCCGGCGGACCGTCGCACGAGAAGGGGGTGCTTAGGCCGTGAGGGTCCTGTACGTGCTCCCCGGGCCGATGGGCCGGACGGCGGCGGGCCGGGAGGAGATGGATCGGCGGCTGGAGATCCTACGCTCCTACGCCGCCCCCGGCACGCAGGTGGACGTGGCCGACGTGGATGAGGGCCCCGCCTCCATCGAGTCCATGTACGAGGAGTACCTGAGCATACCGAAGACCGTAGAGAGGATGCTCGAAGCGGAGAGGGACGGCTACGACGCCGCGGTGCTCGGGTGCTACGGGGACCCCGGCCTCGACGCGGTGCGGGAGGTCACCGAGAAGATGGTGGTCGTCGGCCCCGGCGAGGCGGGGGCGATGGCCGCGGCCATGTGCGGCGAGCGGTTCTCGATCGTGACCGTCACCCGGAGCATCGTGAACGCTTTGCACCACCTGATGGAGAAGGTCGGCGTCGCCAAGAAGCTGGCGTCCGTGCGCGCCGTAGAGATCCCGGTGCTCGCCCTCGCCGAAGACCGGGAGGCGACGGTGGAGAAGATGGTCGAGGAGGGAAGAAGGGCCGTCGAAGAGGACCGCGCGGACACCCTGGTCCTCGGCTGCATGTCCATGGGTTTCCTGGGGGTCGCCGAGGAGATGTCCGAGAGGCTCGGGGTGCCGGTGGTCAACCCCGGCAGGACCTCCCTGAAGACGGCCGAGGCGCTCGTGGGGGCGGGCCTGCGGCACTCCAAGGTCGCCTACATGACGCCGCCCAAGATCCTCTCGGGGGAGGTCCGATCTTCGGCGGACCTTGTGGTGAGAAAGGAGGGCCGGTACTCGGCGACGCCGCATTAGGGAGGAAACGGGCGAGAGAACGGACTAGAGGGAGGGAAGCATGCTCGGTGGCTTGGCGGTATCCAACTGGATGATCTGGGTCGTCATGGTCGTGTTCATCATCGCGTACTTCGCGGTGACGGAGACGATCAACAGGAGGGAAGACAGGAACACCGACCGGAGGGGTGACGGCTGATGGCTTCGGTGGTCCTCATAGCCTACCTGCTCGCCGTCATCGGCATCGGCGTGTACATGAGGCGGCGGGTGCGCGACGAGAAAGATTACCTCGCCGCCGGGGGCACGCTCGGGGCGCTCGTGGGCGGGGCGACGCTCGCGGCCACGCAGATGAGCGCCGGCACGGCCATAGGGTCCGTCGGCTTCCACTACAACCTCGGGTACAACTACTCCTGGATCTGGATCGCCATCTGGTCGTCGTGGGTGATCATGGCCCTCCTCATGGCCCCGAAGATGAAGGCCCTCTTCAACTCCCACGGGGCCCTCACCATCCCCGACCTGCTCGGCACCCGCTACGAGAGCAAGGCCATAAGGGTCATCGCCGTCATAGTCCTGATCTTCGCCTTCGGCCTGACGATGGTGGCGGAGCTGGTCGGCGGCTCCTACATCCTCGACGTGGCCTTCGGCGTGCCGACGACGCTGGGCGTCCTGATCATCGCCGCCGTCTTTATCTTCTACACGGTGCTCGGCGGCCTCTTCGCCATCGCCTACACGGACCTCTTGCAGATGATCGTCTTCGCCCTCGGCTTCGCCATCGCAGTGCCGATAGCGGTGAGGGAAGCCGGGGGCTTCGTCGCCATGAACGAGGAGCTGGCGCGGGTGGACCCCTCGCTCGTGGCGAACGGGATGCCGCCGGCCCTCCTCTTCGCGACCGGGTTCTCGTTCTTTATCCTGCTCATCGGGTACCCGATCATCGCCATCCGCTTCTACTCTTTGCGGGACAACAAGACGATCCGGCGGGCCGTCGGCATCTCGTTTATCTTCCAGATGATGGTGGCCGTCTCGGTCGCCTTCCTGGGCGTGAGCGCCAGGATCATCTACCCCAACCTCTCGACGCCGGACCTGGCGAGCCCGACCATCGCGATGGAGCTGCTGCCCCCGATCCTGGGCGGCCTGCTCCTGGCGGCGATCCTGGCGGCCATCCAGTCCACGGTGAGCGCCGTGCTGCTGATGCTCGGCAGCGCCATCTCCCACGACATCGTCAAGCAGGTGATGGGCGTGCAGCTCTCCGAGAGGGCGCAGGTGAACCTGACGAGGGTGGTCGTGCTGGTCATGGGGCTCCTGCCCATCCCGTTCGCGCTCAACCCGCTGCCGCTGATACAGCAGATCTGGATAAACGCCGCCGTCCTCATAGGCTCGGCCTTCGCGGTCGTTACCCTGTTCGGTCTGTTCTGGAAGCGGGCCACCGCCACCGGGGCCATCGCCTCGATGGTCGGCGGCATCGGCGTCGCGGCCATCTGGCTGGCCCTCGGCAACCCTTTTGGCGTTAACGCCGTCTACGTCAGCGTCCCGGTGAGCCTCCTTGCCTACGTCGTCGGGAGCCTCCTGACGAGACCCGTCTCCCGGGAGGCCCTGGCGCCGTTCTTCAAGGACGAGCGGGAGCGCCTGACGGCCGGGGGCGTCCCCACGCCGGGGTACAGGCGCCAGTGAGGGCGCTGGGCGCAGATCGGCCGGCGCACAAGACGACTGAGTAGGAGAGATACCTTGCCAGAGACGCTCGCGTTCCCGTCCATAGACGCGCTGCACGCGTCGTACAGGGCCAGAGAGGTGTCGCCCGTTGAGGTCCTCGAGGCCACGCTGGAGCGGCTCGAAGAGCTGGAGCCGCGCCTGAACGCCTTCGTCACCGTGCTCTCCGAGCAGGCGCGGGAGCAGGCAAGGGAGGCCGAAGACTTGTATGCGCGCCGGGCGCCCACGAGCAAGCTGACCGGCGTTCCCGTCTCCATAAAAGACATCTTCGACACCAAGGGGATCCGGACGACCGTCGGCTCCCGCATCTTGAAGGACAACGTCCCCGACCGCGACGCCTACGTCTACACCGCCCTGCGGAGGTCCGGCGCCGTCGTCTTCGGGAAGAACAACATGCTCGAGTTCGCCTACGGGTTCGTCCACCCGGACTACGGGCAGTGCAACAACCCGTGGGACACGGACCGGACGGCCGGGGGGTCGAGCTCGGGCTCGGCCTCCTCCGTGGGCGCGGGCATCGGCTACGGCTCCATCGGCACGGACACCGGAGGCTCCATCCGTATCCCCGCCTCGTTCTGCGGCGTCGTCGGGCTCAAACCAACCAACGAGGCGGTCAGCCGCGATGGGTGCTTCCCCCTCTCCCACACCCTCGACCACGTCGGACCGCTCACGAGAACGGTCCGCGACAATGCGGCGTTCATGGAGGTCCTCGCCCCGACGCTCCCCCTCTCGGGCCTCGCGTCCGGGGAGCCGGTCTCGGGGTTCAGGGTCGGCGTCATCTCCAACCTGATGGGGGACCCGCTCGGCGAGGAGATAAAGACCCTCGTCGAGGCGGCGATAGGGCGCATGTCCGGCCTCGTGGCTGATGTGGTGGACGTCCGGCTGCCCGGCGTCGAGAGGATCGACGAGATAGCCATGCCCATCCTCGTAGCGGAGGCCTCCCACCACCACAGGCGCATGTACGAGGAGAGCCCGGACGACTACTCCGACGGCACCAGGGCAAACCTCGCCGCGGGGTTTGGGATCCCGGCGGTGGACTACGTCGCCGCGCTGGAGCAACGTCAGCGGTTCACGGAAACCGTGGACGAGGTCCTCCGGGAGGTGGACGTCCTCGTCTGCCCCACCGCGCCCTTCGCGGCCACGGAGACAGACCCCGACTTCGAGGGCGGCGCCCTGGACTACATCCTGCGCACCGTGCCGTTCGACGTGAGCGGCCACCCGGCCCTGAGCGTGCCGGCGGGCAACACGGCCTCCCGGAACCTGCCGGCGGGCATCGAGCTCATCGCCGCCCACAAGGGAGAGGACGTCCTGTATCGTCTGGCCGCCGCCTACGAGGAAGAAGTAGGCGGCTTCGCCGTACCCGCCCTCTAGAGTCCGCCACGACGGAGGAAGCCGGAGGACCGCATGAGTTCCGAGCCCCGCGACACCGTAGTCCATCAGGTAGACGGCACGGAGTCCCCGGTCGAGATCCTGGTAGACCGCTGGGGCGTCTCCCACGTCTACGCCTCCTCGTCCGACGACGCCTTCTTTGCTCAAGGTTTCAACGCCGCGCGCGACCGGCTCTGGCAGATCGACCTGTGGAGGCGACGGGGCCTGGGCCTCCTCTCGGAGGTCTTTGGCCCCGCCTTCGTCGAGAAGGACCGCGCCGCCAGGCTCTTCCTCTACCGCGGCGACATGCGAAGCGAGTGGCTGGCCTACGGCTCGGACACCAAGCGCGTGGCGGCGGCCTTCGTCGCGGGCATCAACGAGTACGTGCGCCTCACTGAAGAAGACCCCAACCTTTTGCCCGAGGAGTTCCGCATCCTGGACTACGGGCCAGCCCGCTGGTCGTCCGAGGACGTGGCGCGCATCAGGGGCCACGGCCTCTTCGGCAACCTGGAGGGCGAGGTGCGACGCGCGGTAGTGTTGCGGGACTTCGGTCCCGGGGCGGAGGCGCTGCGCCAGCGCCTCGAGCCCCCGCACGCCGTCTCCGTGCCGGAGGGGTTGGACTTTTCGGTCCTCTCCGACGCGGTCCTGGCTGTCTACCGGCTCGCCAGGGAGCCGGTCGCGTTCGGCGGCGGGGCGGTCCCCACGGGAGGGCCAGAGGGCTCGAACAACTGGGTGGTTTCGCCGTCGCGGACGGCCACGGGGCGCCCGATCCTGGCAAACGATCCGCACAGGACCCAGTCCGTGCCGTCGCTGCGCTACGCGGTCCACCTCTCGGCGCCGGGGATGGACGTGATCGGGGCCGGCGAGCCGGCCCTGCCCGGCATCTCCATCGGCCACAACGGACACGTAGCCTTCGGCCTCACCATCTTCGCCATCGACCAGGAGGACCTCTACGTCTACGAGACGAACCCAGAGAACCCCTCCGAATACCGCTACGAGAACCGCTGGGAGCCGATGGAGGTCGAGGGACGGAGCATTCGGGTAAGAGACGGGGAACCCGTCGAGGCCGAGCTCAAGTTCACCCGCCACGGGCCCGTGATCCACGAAGACCGACAGGGGAACGTCGCCTTCGCGGTGCGGGCCGCGTGGCTGGAGCCCGGCATGGCCCCCTACCTCGGCAGCATCGACTACATGAGGGCGAAGAATTGGGACGGTTTCCTGGCCGCGATGAACCGCTGGGGAGCCCCCGGCGAGAACCAGGTCTACGCCGACACCGGGGGCAACATCGGCTGGAAGCCCGGCGGGCTCGTCCCCCGACGTCCCAACTGGGACGGCCTCCTCCCCGTCCCCGGCGACGGGAGCTACGAGTGGGACGGTTTCCTGGACGCCGACGAGTTGCCCGTCGCGTTCAACCCGCACCAGGGCTGGATCTCCACGGCCAACGAGATGAACCTGCCCGAAACCTACCCCAACGAAGAGAGAAAGATCGGCTTCGAATGGTACGCCCCCTACCGTCAGGAGCGCATCTCCAAAATGCTGGGCGGAAACCCGAACTCCACGCTCGAAGACTCCGTGACCCTCCAGACCGACCACCTCTCCATCCCGGCGCGCCGGATCTGCACCCACCTCGAAGGCTTGGGCTCAGAAGACCCGAAGGTCGAGCGGGCGCTGGGGATGCTGCGGGGCTGGGACCACGTCCTGAATGCCTCCTCGGCCCCGGCGGCCCTCTTTGAGGTGTGGTACCGGCTCCACCTGCGCGAAGCGCTGCTCCGGCGGGCGCTCTCCGCGACGGTGCCGGAAGATCGCATCTCCGACGCCCTGGCCGCCATACTGCCCGACGAAGCGGAAACCGGCGACGCCAGGACGGTCCTGGGCCTCGTCGAGAACCCGGACGTACGGCTCGGCCCAAATTCGGACGGGACCCTCGCCGACCTGATGCTCTCCTCACTAGGAGATGCGGTCGATAACCTGGAGCGGCTCCTCGGCCCCGACCCGAAGGCGTGGAGGTGGGGCGACCTGCACCAGGCGTACCTCCCCCACCCCCTCTCGCCGATCCTGAGCGAAGAGGCCCGCGAGAGGCTCGGCGTCGGCCCCACGCCGCGCGGGGGTAGCGGCGACACGGTCGGCAACACCGCCTACGGCCAGGAAGACTTCCGCCAGACCGGCGGGTCCTCCTGGCGTCTGGTCGTCGACGTCGGCGGGTGGGACGACTCTCTAGCCATGAACTCGCCCGGGCAGTCGGGCGACCCGAAGAGTCCGCACTACGACGACCTGTTCCCCGCCTGGGCCTCAGACGGAGCTTTTCCCCTGCTCTACTCCAGGGAGAAGGTGGAGGACGCGACGGAGTACAGGATCATTCTAGAGCCCAAAGACGGAAGGAGCGCACCATGAACGAAGAGGGCAACCGGCGGCTCTCCTGCTGCCTGACCTTCGACTTCGACGCGATGAGCCTCTGGATCGGCACGTTCCGGTCGGACAACCCGAGCATGATCTCCCGCGGCGAGTTCGGCGCCACCGTCGCCCTCCCGCGCATCCTCGACCTCCTACAAGAGCGCGGTATACGCGCCACCTTCTGCGTCCCGGGGCACACCGCCCGCGCCTACCCGGACCTGGTCGCCCGCATCGACGACGAGGGACACGAGATCGTCCACCACGGCTGGGTACACGAGAACCCGGCGGACTTCGACCGCGACGGCGAGAAGAGGAACCTGGAGCTGACGTTTCAGGCGCTGGAGGACGCCGCGGGGGTGCGCCCCGAGGGCTACCGCTCGCCCGCCTGGGACTTCTCCAAAAACACGGTCGAGCTCCTGCTCGAGTACGGTTTCCTCTACGACTCGAGCTGCATGGGCAACGACTTCTACCCCTACTACCTGCGCAAGGGCGACGGATGGTCGACGACCGAACCCTACGTCTTCGGCGAGGCGTGCGGGCTCGTGGAGTTGCCGGTAACGTGGGGCCTGGACGACTTCCCGGCCTCCGAGTACGTGCCGGGGCAGAACGCCGGCCTCATGCCGCCGTCGGCGGTGGAGGAGATCTGGCGCGGTGACTTCGCCTACGCCCACGCGAACTGCCCCGGCGGGGTCTACGACCTCACCATGCACCCCCAGGTCATCGGACGCGGCCACCGCATGCTCATGCTGGAGCGCCTCATCGACCACTTCGAGACCCACGACGGCGTAATCTTCGAGAGCCTGGGCGACTACGTGCAAAGATGGAAGGCCGAGAACCCGCTCCAGCAGTGGAAGGCCGCGAACCCCCTGTACGCCGGCAGAGCCGGGTGAAGCTCGAGGGCAAGACCGCCCTGGTGACCGACGCCGGAAGGGGCATCGGCCGGGAGATAGCCCTGGCCTTCGCCCGCGAGGGGGCAAGCCTCGGCGTGAACGACCTGACCGGGGACGGTCTCGCTGAGACGGTCGGCGACGTGGAAGGCATGGGGCGCGAGGCGCTGGCGCTGCCGGCCGACGTGTCCTCGGAGGACGGGGCGGGCGGCATGGTCGAGGCCTTCGTCGAGAGGTTCGGGCGGGTGGACGTGCTCGTCAACAACGCAGGCGTCTTCGACGAGTCGCCGGTAGGTTCCATGCCGGTCGAGACGTGGGACCGCATGATCCGCATCAACCTCCGCAGCGTCTTTTTGTGCGCCAGGTTCGTCCTGCCGCACATGCAGCGCGACCGGTCGGGGAGGATCATAAACGTCTCCTCCCAGCTCGCCATAAAGGGCGGCGCCGGCCTCGCCCACTACTGCGCGGCGAAGGCGGGGATCATCGGCTTCACCAAATCGCTGGCCCTGGAGGCCGCCCCCCACAACATCACCGTAAACAGCATAGCGCCGGGCCCGATCGAGACGCTGCTCACCGCCGGCAGCGAACCGGCCAGTCTGGAGACGCTGCTGGCCCGGCTCCCGCTGGGACCCAACGGGCAGCCACACGCGGTCGCCCCGACCGCCGTCCTGCTCGCCTCCGACCCCGACGGGAACCTCTACACCGGCCAGACCCTGGGACCGAACTCAGGAGACGTCATGCCATGAACTCAGTAGCTGCCGACGAGCAGGCCGCCGTCCACGACGATGGTCTGCCCCGTGACGTACCTGGCCGCCTCGGACGCCAGGAAGACCGCCACCCCGGCCACGTCCTCCGGCTCGCCCACGCGCCCGAGCGGTATGTATTCCGCGGTCTTTGCCAGCCTCTCGGGCCCGGAGGAGTGCTCTTCGGAGAGAGACTGGGCGGTCCGGATGTAGCCGGGGGCGATGCCGTTGACCATGACGCCCTCGCCGCCAAGCTCCACCGCGAGCCCGCGCACCAGGCCGACCACGCCCGCCTTGGCGGCCGAGTAGTGGACCGAGCCCGCGGCGCCGTACGCGACGCCCATGATGGAGGAC
>CAXTDD010000023.1:0-12471 GCA_964242955.1 uncultured Rubrobacteraceae bacterium
GTTTGGATCGAACGCGTCGGCTGCACCTCGTGGGTGCGGCCCGCGCGGACCAGGTTGACCTCCCTGGCGTTTGAGAGGTCCTCTTCGAAGAGGGCCTCCATCTGGCCGGCGAAGTCCGCGTCCTCGACGACGAGGTCTATCTCCCAGTTGGCCGCGAGGCTGCTGAAGTTGAGGTTGGTCGAGCCGACCTTCGACCACCAGCCGTCGGCAACGACGGTCTTGGCGTGGATCATGGGCCCCCCGTACTCGAAGATGCGCACGCCGGCTTCGAGGAACTGGCGGTAGCCCGTGCGGGAGAGCGCGCCGATCATCGGCAGGTCGTTGGTGGCGGGCGCGAGGACGCGCACGTCCACTCCATCCCTTGCCGCCGCCATCAACGACTGGGTCAGGATCGGCATAGAGAGGAAGTAGGGGTCCGTGATCCACAGCTTCTCCCTGACGCCGGCCGTTAGGAGCTGGAGCAGCCGCAGCGTCCGCATCTTCCGCGGCTCCTGGATGACCACCCGCGCCGCCTTGTCCCCGGCCGCGGCTATGCCGCCGGCCTCGGGCCTCTCTTTCTCCGGCAGCGGGGCGCCGCTCTCGTTCCACATGTCGACGAAGGCCCGGTCGAGGTCGGCCACGGCCGGACCCCTGACGCCGACGGCCGTGTCCCTGTAGGGCAGACCGTTGTCCGGGGAGCGGACCATCCAGCCGTCGGAGATGCACACACCGCCCGTCGAGGCGTAGTCGTCGTCCACCACGAGCAGCTTGCGGTGGTCGCGCCGGATCGCCCCCAGCGGCGCCCCGAAGGTCAGGGGGTTGACCGGGCGCACCTCGACGCCGGACCTCCGCAACGCGTTCCAGAAAGAGCGCGGGACGTTCAGGCAACCGAACCAGTCGTAGAGTACGCGCACCCGCACGCCCTGTCCGGCCTTCTCGCGCAGGGCGTCGGCGAACCTGTGCCCGATCCCGTCGTCCATGAAGATGTAGTTGTCGAGGTGGACCCACCGCTGGGCCCGCCCGATGGCGGCGAGCCAGTGGTCGTAGGTGTCTGGGCCGTTCTTGAGCAGGTGGAGCCTGTTCCCCTCGCACAGCGGCGCGTCGCTGGCCCGCGCCAGGGCCCGGTCCAGCCCGTCCCTCGTCGGCCGCCCCCCGCCTTCGGCGTCTGTCATCCTGCCTCACCCTCCTTCATCCTGTCCCACAGTCTACCGGCTCCCGGTCCGGTCGTGCCGCCGAACGAAAGGGAAACTAACCTGTAAGATGCCGGGAGGCCGCAGGCGTAAGGACGGAGGTGGCCGTGGGCGGGCTGGCAAAGGAGCGGTGCGTCCCCTGCCGGGGCGGCGAACCCAGGCTGGACGAGAACGAGGTGGCGGAACTGCTTCGCGAAATTCCGGGCTGGCGCGTGGTGGATCGCGCCGGGGTCGAGGCCCTGGAGCGGGAGTTCGGCTTCACGAACTTCGCCTCCGCGCTCGCCTTTACGGACGCGGTGGGGGAACTGGCCGAGGAGGCCGGGCACCATCCGGCGCTGCTCACGGAGTGGGGGAGGGTCACGGCGGCGTGGTGGACGCACGCGATCGGGGGCCTCCACCGCAACGATTTCGTGATGGCGGCCAGGACGGACAGGATGTACGCGACGCTTTCGGAGGACCATGGCCCGGATTCTTGACGGCAAGGCGACGGCGGCGGAGATCAAAGCCGAAGTCGCCGCAGAGATACGGGAACTGGCGGCGGCCGGCCACACCGTGCGGCTGGACGTGGTGCTGGTCGGCGATGACCCGGCCTCCGCGACCTACGTCGGCGGCAAGGAGTCGGACGCGGAGGAGGTCGGCATGGCCTCGAAGGTCCACAGGTTCCCGGCCAGCGTCACCCAGGAGAAGCTCTCCAACCTCGTAGACGAGCTCAACGACGACCCGGAGGTATCGGGTTTCATCGTGCAGTTGCCGCTGCCCGAGGGGCTGGACCCGCAGCCGCTCATCTCGCAGATAAGGCCGGACAAGGACGTGGACGGGCTGAACCCCGAGAGCGCCGGCAGGCTGTCCGTCGGGCTGCCGTCTCTGTTGCCGTGCACGCCGCACGGGATCGTCCAGCTCCTGCGCCGCCACGACGTGCCGCTGGAGGGCCGGGAGGCGGTGGTGCTCGGCCGCTCGAACCTGGTCGGCAAGCCGATGGCGCAACTGCTCCTGCGCGAGAACGCGACCGTCACGGTGTGCCACTCGCGCACCCGGAACCTCGCCGAAGTCGCCTCCAGGGCCGACGTGCTGGTCGTGGCCCTCGGCCGACGAGCGTTGGTCGGGGCCGGACACGTCAAAGAGGGCGCCGTGGTGATCGACGTCGGCATCCACCGCAGGGAGGAGGGAGGCCTCGCCGGCGACGTCCGCTTCGAGGAGGTGGAGAAGAAAGCCTCCGCCATCACCCCCGTCCCCGGCGGCGTCGGGCCCATGACGCGCGCCATGCTGCTCCACAACGCCGTCCAGGCCGCCCGCGCGTCGGTGGACCGGCCGTAGCGCGAGGATGACCGTCCTGCGGGATTCCAAGGCGGCCATCAGGAAGACGGTTCTCGCCCTCCGCGACGCGTTGCCGGAAGGAGAGCGAGCCTCGCTCAGTCGCGCCGTACTGAGACAGATCCTGGACCTCCCGTCCTACCAACGCTCCGGCGTGGTCCTGGCATACGCGTCCTTCGGCAGCGAGTTAGAGACGGACGCCTTCTTGCGCCGCGTCCTTGAGGACGGCAAGACGCTCGTCTTGCCGAAGGTCGAAAGCTCCGGGCTTGTGCTCTACGAAGCGAGAGACCTCAAAAGCGACCTCGCTTCCGGAACGTGGGGCATACGCGAGCCCAGGCCGGACCGCTGCCCGGCCGCCACCCCCGACCTCGTGGACTTCGCGCTCGTCCCCGGCTCCGCGTTCGACCGGGACGGTGGGCGTCTGGGTTACGGTGGCGGCTTCTACGACCGCCTGATCTCCTCCGGCCTGGACGATGCACCCCTCGTCTCCGGGGCCTTCGGGGTCCAGATGGTGGACCGCGTACCGACCGGCCCGCGCGACGTGCCCGTTGACCTGGTGGTGACCGAAAAAAAGCGCCATCCCAGGCGAAGTCCGCTCCAAAACAATAAACCCATGCCGGGTCCGGATAAAAGGCCTCGCGAAACGCGCCCGGCCCCGTAGAGACGTCCCGGTGGGACGTCTCCGGTCTCGATCACCGGATGCAGTCTCCGGAACTTCAGAGGTTAACCGGGCCCGGTACCAGCCACTAGCACTCGCCCACAGAGATGGCGTACCGGCTCAGGCGTTCGTAGTGCGGCAGGCATTCTTCGAGGAGCGGCAGCAGCTTCTGTGGGAAAGCGTCCGTCCTGGGTTCGTAGGCCGAGAACCCTGTCGAGGCGTGGACGTTCGTGTACCAGTGCTTCGCCCACACGCCGTCCTCCGGCTTCGGGCCTGCGGGCCACTGGAGCATGTCGACGTCGAACGGGATGCCGAGCGCGCCGCACGTCTGCCGCAGCACGCCCGGTGGGTCGAGGAGGAGTTCCCTGGCGTCGAGCACGATGGGTTCGTCGCCGCGGGACAGGACGTGGTCCAGGATCTCCGTCTGCCGATCCAGGCCAGTGTCGCGCACGGTGGGGTTCGGGAGTTGGTTTATCAGGGAAGGAAGCATCTCCGTCGGGTCGCGGGTGAGGAGGACGTTCGTGATGCCGTCCAGAAACCCTTGGTCGAGGCCTGCTAGGTGGTGGGCCATGTTCTTGAAGAAGTGGACCGGCCGCTCGCACGGGCCGAGCAGAACGTCCCGGATCACGCGCCCCGCGTCCCGATCCATGACCGCCAGAACCTCGTCATCTCCCGGATGGTCAGCGCCCGTAAAACTCAAATAGTGGCCGTAGAGGGGCTCGTCCACGACGAGCGTGTCGGCGCGCTGGCGGAAAGCGTACATCAGGGCCGTCGAGACGTTGCGCGGCCCGGACCAGACGCTGAGCTTGAGGCAATCCGCCAAGGCCCCTCCTTAAGGGACCGACCGCGCGACGGCGTCGGCGTAGAGGCTGTTTAGCCGATCGGTCACGGGGCCCATGCCCCCGATCCCACGCCCATCCACTTTTATGACGGGTGTCAGGCCGCCGAAAGTGCCGGTGACGAAGGCCTCGTCGGCGTCGTAGACGTCGGTGAGGGAGAAGGCGCGTTCGGAGACGGGGATACCGTCCGAGCGGCAGAGCTCGATGATCATGCGCCGCGTGATGCCGTTGAGGCAGTACTGACCGGTCGAGGTCCACACCTCCCCGCGCCGCACGATGAAGAAGTTGGTGGCGTTGCACGTCGCCACCGCCCCGGTCGGGTCGAGCATGAGCGCCTCGTCGGCCCCGGCCTCCAGCGCCTGCAGGAGCGCCACGACCTCGTGCAGTTTGCTGTGGCAGTTGAGCCTCTGGTCCAGCGTGTCAGGCGGCGGGCGCCTTACGGTCGAGGTGAACAGGCTGACGCCTCGCTCCTTTACCTCGGGGTCTGCCCGCTTGTGCTCCGCGATGATGACCACGTTCGGCCCGCCCACGACCAGGCGCGGGTCCTGGGAAGGCGTCTTCTTGTCTCCGCGCGTGACCATCAGCCTGACGTGGACGTCTTCGGTCATGCCGTTGCGCCGCGCGGTCTCGCGGAGCGCGTCGGCCAGTTCGGTGCGCGTCAGCCCGATCTCCAGGCCGATGGCCTTCGCGCCCTGGAAGAGCCGGTCGAGGTGTTGGTCCAGGAAGGCGAAGTCGCCTCCATGCAGCCTGATGCCCTCCCAGACGCCGTCCCCGACCAGAAAGCCGGAGTCGAAGACGGAGACCTTCGCCTCGGCCCGCGGGAAGAACTCGCCGTTGATGTAGACGAGCACGTCCTCGTTGCGCCCGTCCGGTACCGCCTCGTGCGTGCCCCTCTGCATCCCATCCTCCACTCGCCGTCCTTCGGCAGTTAAGCACGAAGGGGCAGAGATTTCGTGCGAGTCAGCGCTCTGCACGGCGTGGGGGGCTGTCCGAGAATCGTGGGCGCGCGGCCGTCGGAAACCGAGTTGCGGGTGGCGCGTATGATGTTGGCATGGACGGATCTACGAAGAGCAGCGGGCCGGTGGGCAACGGGCGGGCGGCCCTCATAGTCAATACGCGTTCGCGCAGCGGGGAGCAGGTCTTCTTCCGGGCGCTCGACCGGCTGCAGGAGTTGGGCGTGCCGCTGGGGGCGACCTACGCCATCAGGGACCCGGTCAGGCTGCCCGAGACGGTACGCGAGGTGCTAGGCGACGGGTCCGGTTACGAGACCCTGATCCTGGGCGGCGGCGACGGGTCGGTGAGCTCGGTCGTGGACTTTTTGGCCCACCACCACGTAACGCTGGGCCTTTTGCCCCTCGGTACGGCCAACGACTTCGCGCGCACGCTCGACATCCCGCCCGACGTGGACGGGGCCTGCGATGCGATCGCCAACGGCAAGGTCGTCGACGTGGACCTGGGCCTCGCCGGGGACAACTACTACGTGAACGTCGCCTCCGTCGGCCTCGGCGTCGGGGCGACGGAGGCGTTGACGCCGTGGGCCAAGAAGAACATCGGGGCGCTGGCGTACCCGGTGGCGGCCATAAGCGCGTTCCTGCGCCACCAGCCGTTCTCGGCCAGGCTCGTCTTCCCCGACGGGGACCACGAGCCGGTAGAGCACGACAGGCTTCTTCAGGTGGCCGTCGGGAACGGGAAGTTCTACGGCGGGGGGATGGTGGTGGCGCCCGGGTCGGGCATCGACGACAAGAGCCTGGACGTGTATACGATCCAGCTCGGGCGCCACCGCGACCTCTTCGGCGTGGCCCGCTACCTCAAGAGCGGTGACTTTATCCGCAACGAGAGCGTCAGCCAGTACAGGACCGCCCGCGTGCGCCTGGAGACGGACCCCCAGATGGCCGTGAACATAGACGGCGAGCTCGTCGCAACAACCCCCCAGGACTTCTCCGTGGCCGACAACGCCCTCAAGGTGCTCGTGCCGCAAAGCTCCGCCGCCGCCCGCCGCGACCTTTAGAGCGGTTAGCAGTTAGCCATTAGCGGTTAGCCGCCAGCCAGAGCACAGGCAATCGGAGCCGCGCCCGCAAACGAGTCCCTGAGAGCGCAAGCCGAAGGCTGGAGCGTGCTGAAAGGCGCCGCAGGCGCCGTGCTGAAAGCGGAAGCCGGAGGCTGAAGCGTGCTAAAAGCGGAGCCCGAAGGGCGTAGCGTGCTAAATTGCTACACTTCGGTGGGTCGGTTGGGACCGAGGAGAGGAGCGGCGCGTGCGGGCTGAGGACATCGAGGGCCTGACCGTTGGGGGTCTGCTCGACCTCGTGGGGGAGCGGCGCCCGGACGACGACGCGCTCGTGTACGCCGACAGGGGGCTTCGGCTCTCGTACCGCGGGTTCGGGGAGGCCGTGGAGCGGTGCGCCGGGGCGTTGATGGCGCTCGGCATTCGGAAGGGTGATCACGTCGCCGTGTGGGGGCAGAACGTCCCCGAGTGGGTGACGCTGCAGTTCGCGACGGGCAAGATCGGGGCCGTCCTCGTCACCGTGAACCCGGCCTACAGGTCCAGGGAGTTGAAGTACGTCCTGGAGCAGTCCGACGCCGCCGCCCTCTTCCTCACGCGCGGCGTACAAGACGCCGACTTCCTGCAAGTCCTGCGCGACGCCGTCCCCGAGCTTGCCGAAGCGCCGGAAGGCGAGATCTCCTCCGAAGGGCTGCCCTTCCTCAAGAACGTCGTCCTGATGGGCGGGGAAGCACCGGAAGGCGGGTCCGTGGTGGGCTTCGAGGACTTTCTGCGGGGCGCCGCGGGCGTCGAAGAGGTGCGGGAGAGGCAGGCGACGCTCGCGGCCGACGAGGTCATCAACATGCAGTACACATCCGGGACCACGGGCTTTCCCAAAGGCGTGCAGCTCACCCACGCCAACATCGTCAAGAACGCCTTCTACATCGGGGAGTGCATGAAGCTCGGGCCTGAGGACAGGGTGTGCATCCCCGTGCCGTTCTTCCACTGCTTCGGGTGCGTGCTCGGCACGCTCAACACCGTCACCCACGAGGCGACGATGGTTCCCGTCGAGGCCTTCGATGCCGAGACGGTCCTGCAGGCCGTGCACCAGGAGCGGTGCACGGCGTTGCTGGGTGTTCCGACGATGTTCATTGCCGAATTGGATCACCCGAACTTCGAGAAGTACAACACGACGTCCCTGCGGACCGGGATCATGGCCGGTTCTCCGTGTCCGATGGAGGTGATGAAGAAGGTCGTAGACGTGATGGGGGCGTCGGAGATCACGATAGCCTACGGCCAAACCGAGTCGAGCCCCGTCATCACCCAGACCCGCACCGACGACCCGTTGGAGATCCGGGTCTCCACCGTCGGCCGGGCGCTCCCGGATGTCGAAGTCCGCATCGTGAGCGTGGAGACGGACCGCGACAGCGGGCCCGGGGAGCAGGGCGAGCTCTGGACGCGCGGGTACCACGTCATGCGCGGCTACTACAAGATGGAAGACAAGACGGGCGAGGTCCTCGACGAAAACGGCTGGCTGCACACGGGGGATCTCGCGGTTATGGACGAGAGTGGGTACGTCAAGATCACGGGCCGGGCCAAGGACATGATCATCCGCGGCGGCGAGAACGTCTACCCGCGCGAGGTCGAAGAGTTTCTCTACACCCACCCCGGGATAAGCGACGTCCAGGTCTACGGCGTCCCGGACGAGCGCTACGGTGAGCGGGTCGCCGCCGCCGTGAAGCGCCGCCCGGACTCGGACCTCACCCCCGAGGAGGTACAAGACTTCTGCCGGGACACCATCGCCAACTACAAGATCCCGACCTACGTGGACTTCGTCGAGGACTACCCGATGACCGCCAGCGGCAAGATCCAGAAATACAAACTCCGCGAGGCCGCCGTCGAACGCCACGGTTTGGGCCAGGCCGCCGGTACCTGAACCTCCCGCGCCGCAGGCAGGTTTACCAGCGTAGGACGACCTCTTCAGGCACGAGAGAGGGCCGGAACCCTCCGGCTCCGGCCCCAGGTCATGCTAAAGGACGCTTAACTGGATGCCCTGCGGCCTACGATCAAGCGGTAGATCGCCAGCAGGATGATCGCCCCGAGGGTGGCCACGATGATCGACCAGATGAACCCGCCGCCGCCCATCCCGAGAAGGTTGACGGTGATAAAGCTCCCGACGAAAGCCCCCACTATACCGAGCAGTATCGTCACGATTATGCCGCCCGGGTCGTCCCCCGGCATGATCAGCTTCGCCAGCGCGCCGGCGATGGCGCCGATGATGATCGAGCCGATGATTGCGCCCATGGTTTTCTACCTCCCGTGTCGTTGTTTACAGTACAAGTTGTTATCTACCCTTTAGTACGTCCAGACTAACGCGTGGTTGCGCCAATCCGAAAACGGCGCTGCTATTATTCGGGATGACCTTAGGGAACAGGAGGCCCATGAACTTCGATCCCACCGATGAGCAACTACGCTGGCGCGACCTGGCCCGGGATTTCGCCCAAGCCGAGGTCCGGCCCCGCGCCGCCGACCTCGACCGCGAGCAGAAGTTTCCATACGACATCGTCGCCGACATGGCGCGCCTCGGCCTGATGGGTCTGACGCTGCCGGAGGAGTACGGGGGCTCGGGCGGCGACTTTGTCGGGTACAACCTGGCGCTGGAGGAGATCTCGCGCGCAGACACCTCCGTCGGTATCACGATGGAGGCCCACATCTCTTTGGGCTGCGCCCCCCTGGCCGCCTACGGCACGCCCGAGCAGAAGGAGCGATACCTCGCCCCGTGCGCCGCGGGGGAGAGGCTATGGGCGTTCGGGCTCACCGAGGAGAACGCCGGCACCGACGCCGGCGGCACCGAGACGA
The DNA here is from genome assembly GCA_964242955.1 of uncultured Rubrobacteraceae bacterium. Taxonomy (GTDB): domain Bacteria; phylum Actinomycetota; class Rubrobacteria; order Rubrobacterales; family Rubrobacteraceae; genus Rubrobacter_D. The sequence goes on from CAXTDD010000023.1 coordinate 8,815, forward strand.
CCGCCGAGTTGCGCGACGGCGACGAGTGGGTCATAAACGGCTCTAAGAAGTGGATCACCAACGGCGGCACGGACATCACCGCGGGTGTCACTGCCATCGCCAAAACGGGCCTGCGCGAGAACGGCAGGCCGGAGCTCACCGCGATCATCATCCCCCAGGATACCCCCGGCTTCACCCGCGGGCCCGGCTACGAGAAGCTCGGCTGGCGGGCCTCGGACCAGCGCCAGCTCCATTTCGAGGACTGCCGCGTGCCCGAGGAGAACACTTTGGGCGAGCGGGGCCGGGGCTTCGCCCAGTTCCTCCAGACCCTCGACGCCGGGAGGGTCGCGGTCGGCGCGCTCTCCGTGGGTCTCGCCCAGGCGTGCCTCGACGAGGCGCTTCGGCGGGCGAAGGAGCGGCGGCAGTTCGGGCGGGCGATAGCAGAGTTCCAGGCCATCCAGTTCAAGCTGGCCGACATGGCGATGGAGGTCGAGTTGGCGCGGAACATGGTGCTAAAGGCCGCTTGGATGAAGGACCGGGGCGGCCTTTCGGGCGGGAGGCGAGCATGGCGAAGGTGTTCGCGTCCGAGACGGCCAAGCGGGCGGCGGACCAGGCGGTCCAGATCTGGGGCGGGGAGGGGTTCATGGAGGCGTCGGCGGTGGCGCGGTACTGGCGGCAGGTCAAGATAGGCGAGATAGGGGAGGGGACCAGCGAGATCAACCGCCAGATCATCGCCCGCTCCCTCCTGACCGACGAGACCGCCACGAAGTCCAGGGAGAGGATGGCCGCCCAGTAGCCGCCCCCGGTGGCGCAAGGGACCGCGCCGGACTACCATGGCGGGATGCAACCGATCCGCGCCCGGACGAGAGAATGAGCAAGATCGGGACCCGCGTGGACCCGAAAGGCGACGCGTACCGCGAGAACGCCGAAGCTTTCGAAGGACTCCTGGAAGACCTGCGCGAGAGGTCGGCCGAGGCGCGTGCCGGTGGCGGCGAAAAAGCGCGCCTGCGCCACGAAGGCCGCGGCAAGATGCTCGCGCGCGACCGCGTGGAGCTTCTGCTCGATCCAGGGACCGCCTTCCTGGAGCTCTCGCCGTTGGCCGCGCACGGGATGTACGACGGGCGGGTGCCGGCCGCAGGTCTCGTGACGGGCGTGGGCCGCGTCTCCGGCCGGGAGGTCGTCGTCGTGGCGAACGACGCGACCGTGAAGGGCGGGACGTACTACCCGATGACCGTCAAGAAGCACCTCAGGGCGCAAGAGGTGGCCGAGCAGAACCATCTGCCGTGCGTGTACCTGGTGGATTCGGGCGGGGCCTTTCTGCCGCTGCAGGACGAGGTCTTTCCGGACAGGGACCACTTCGGGCGCATCTTCTTCAACCAAGCCAGGATGAGCGCCAAGGGCATCCCCCAGATCTCGGCGGTCATGGGCTCGTGCACGGCGGGCGGGGCGTACGTCCCTGCGATGAGCGACGAGGTCGTCATCGTGAAGGGGACGGGCACGATCTTCCTCGGCGGCCCCCCGCTCGTCAAGGCCGCCACGGGCGAGGAGGTAACCGCCGAGGAACTCGGCGGCGCCGACGTCCACACCCGCCTCTCCGGCGTGGCCGACCACTTCGCCGAGAACGACGAACACGCCGTAGCGATCGTGCGCCAGATCGTCGCGTACCTGAACGGGGAAAAATCTGTCCCCTGGACGGTCGAGGAGCCGGAGGAGCCCGCGCACGATCCGGCCGGGCTCTACGGTGTCGTCCCGCCGGATTACCGCCAGGGCTACGACGTCAGGGAGGTGATCGCGCGCATGGCGGACGGGAGCCGGTTGCACGAGTTCAAGCCGCTCTACGGCGAGACACTGGTGTGCGGGTTCGCCAGGATCATGGGCCACCCGGTCGGCATCGTCGCCAACAACGGCATCCTGTTCTCCGAGAGCGCGCTGAAGGGCGCCCACTTCGTCGAGCTGTGCTGTTCGCGCGGCGTCCCGCTGGTCTTCTTGCAGAACATCACGGGCTTCATGGTCGGCAAGGCGTACGAGGCCGGCGGCATCGCCAAGGACGGGGCCAAGCTCGTGATGGCGGTCGCCAACGCGAACGTGCCGAAGTTCACGGTCGTGATCGGGGGCTCTTTCGGCGCCGGCAACTACGGCATGTGCGGCCGGGCCTACGAACCGCGCTTCCTCTGGACGTGGCCCAACGCCCGCATCAGCGTGATGGGCGGGGCTCAGGCCGCCAACGTGCTCCTGACCGTCCAGGAGGACAACCTCGCGCGCGAAGGCAAGGAGATGACCGACGAGGAGCGCGAGGAGTTCCGGCGCCCGATCTTCGAGAAGTACGAGCGTGAGGGTAACCCGTACCACTCCACCGCGAGGCTCTGGGACGACGGCGTCATAGACCCGCTCGATACCAGGATGGTCCTCGCCCTCGGCCTCTCCGCCGCGGCGAACGCGCCAATCGAAAAGACGCGGTTCGGCGTCTTCAGGATGTGAGGTGGAGGCATCAGGTTTCGGGCCGCAGGCTTCGGGAAGGTTCTTTGGTAGATGGTGACCCTACGAAACGGGCGGGAGATCGAGGGCATGAGGCGCGCGGGGGATCTGGTGGCCCGCGCTTTCGGTGCGCTGCGGCCCCACGTCCGCGCCGGCGTCAGGCTGAGCGAGCTGGACCGCGTGGTGGAGGATTTTCTTGTCTCGCAGGGCGCCGCGTCGCCGTACAAGGGGTACCAGCCGTCGCCCTCCGTGCCTCCTTTTCCCGGCACGATCTGCGCCTCGGTCAACGAGCAGATCGTGCACGGTTTCCCCCTTCGCCGGGAGTTGCGCGACGGGGACGTCGTCGGCGTCGACATCGGGGCCGTTATCGACGGATGGGTCGGGGACGCCTGCTACACGTACGCCGTCGGGGATGTGTCCCCGCGGGCGAGGAAGTTGTTGGACGTGACGGGGGAGTGTCTGGAGGCGGGCGTGGCGGAGGTCAGGCCCGGCGGGCGGCTCGGAGACGTGGGGGCGGCCATACAGGAGCTTGCCGAGCACCACGGCTACTCGGTGGTCCGCGAGCTCGGCGGACACGGCGTGGGAAGGAAGCTGCACGAGGAACCGCACGTCAACCACTTCGGGCGCCGCGGGTACGGGATGCGCCTGCGGGAGGGGATGGTGTTCACCATAGAGCCGATGCTCAACGAGGGCTCCCCCGACATAAGGTTCCTCGAAGACGGCTGGACCGTTGCCACCGCGGACGGAAAACTGTCGGCCCAGTACGAGCACACCGTCGCCGTAACCGCCGAGGGGCACGAGGTCCTGACGCCCTGGCGCCGCTACGTCGGCGAAGCCCCGGCGTCCGCCGGAGCCTCGTAGGTCGCGGGCACCGCGCAGGAGGAGATATTGCCGGAGTACGAGCATTTGAGGGTGACGGACGAGGACGGTGTGACGACCGTCTCGCTCTCCCGGCCCAACTCGCACAACGCCCTCAATATCGTCCTGATCGACGAATTGACGCGGGCCTTCGACGACCTGGCGGGGAGCGAGAACGCGCGGGTGGCGGTTCTTGCCGGGGAAGGGCGCTCATTCTGTGCCGGGGCCGACATCGGGTACATGCGGGAGACGGCCAGGCTCTCTTACGAGGAGAACCTGGAGGACGCGCGTCGGCTGGCGGCCATGTTCCGCGCGGTGGACGAGTGTCCGAAGCCGGTGGTGGCG
>CAXTDD010000024.1:0-12427 GCA_964242955.1 uncultured Rubrobacteraceae bacterium
TCTGTACCTCGTCTACACGCAACTGTTCGCGGCCGTGCTGACGATGAACCAGAAGGCGGCGCCGAACGTCGAGGTGCTCTGGCCGGCCACCAGGCCCGTCAGGATCATAAAGACGTCGAGCACGATCAGGCCCGCTATCAGGCCGATGTTGCGGCGCCAGTTGGGCAGGGCCAGAAGGGCAAGGTCGAGCAACAGCAGCGGGGTGGTTACCACCCAGTCTATGTACCGGCCGAAGTAGAAGATGCTGCCGTCGACGTTCGTCGCGGTCCCGCCCGTCGCCATCGTCAGGTAGAAGAAGGCGGCCACGCCCGTGATGACGGCCGTGATGATGAAGAAATGCCGGCTGCCCTCGGGCGCCCGGGTCATCAGGAAGAGGAAGAATACCGTCGCCGCTATAAAGCTGAGCGTACCTACAGTTAGCCAGAGGGTCTGCATATACTTACTCTCCTATCCCTTGGGGCGTGTCGAAGCAGTCTACAGACAGATCGTGTTCCGACGAAGTGAATTTACATACCGCTGCTGCGGCCCTGCGCCCTGGCGCGGATGTCTTCCGGATCTATCTCCCCGTCGAGGTACTTGCCGACAAAGTAGCCCACGACGGCGCCGATCACCACGAGGGCGGCCACGCCGATCCCGTACACGGCGATCAAGAACAGTATGATTCCCCCGATGATCGCGCCCCAGTGCTTGTTGGTGAAGTTTGCCATCTGCTACCTACCTTTCTCTATGATGCGGTTCCTTGTACGGTGATTTCGACATCCTTTACGGAGACGCCCTGGCCGTCCAGCACTCTGCGGATGTTCTCCCTCGTGCGCGTCGCCACCTCGGTGAAGTTGCCCGACTCAGGCACTTTTACCCTGCAGTAGACGCTGTAGGCACCGTCGTCCGTGGAGAGCGTCGTGGACGGGTCCTTCGCGCCGGCCTCCCGCGCCGCGCCGTCGGCCAACGTCTTTACGGCGCCCGTCGTGATGACGGTCTCCCTGCCCGGCGTGTCGTCCATGGTGCTGCTCCTGGCGATCCGCCGGCCGAAGGTCAGCTCGCGCAGCAGCAAGAGCAGGGCTATAAGCGCTATCAGCGCCCCGACCACGGCGATGATGGCCCGCACGGCCGTCGTAAAGATCGAAGCGGAGAGGCCGCCTATCGCCGAGAGGGCCGCGTTGAGGCCGAGGGCCTGGAGAATGCTCGGGGGAATCACCCCGAAGACCAGGAGCAGGATGAGCACCGGGACCGCTATGAGCAGCACCGCGATTATCAGCAGGACAAGGCGATTGAAACCGTTCATTGCACCCTCGTCTTCGTCTGGCGCGGGTCGGCCTCGACCGTCTTCACGTTGAGCTTGCTCACCGGCAATCCTCTCTGGCCGAGGCGTTCCTGCACCTGGCGGCGCAGGCTTCTTTGTATCGAGTTGGTGTCCTCGCCGCGGCGGACCCTGGCCTCAAGGTCTACCTGGGCGCCGGGCCTGCGCTTCGCCTTCACCTTCACCGAGTGGCTGAGGACGTCGGGGGACTCCTCGGCCGCTCTGTCGACCTCTTTCTGCACGGCGCCGCGCGTGGTGTACGTCCCCTTGTCCATCCTCACCCGGCGCGGCGCGGGGGGTTTCAGCTCGAGTATCAGCAGGATCAGGCCGAGCAGCGCCACCAGCACCAGCAGGACGATCGCCAGCGGCGAGATGTCTCCCGACCCCAGGCGGCCCATGAAGCCCTCCGCGCCGCTGCCGGCCGACTGGATCGGCTGGAGAAGCGAGGTCAGGTTGTTGCCGAAGAGGTTGAAGGCGTAGGCCACGGCGTAGACGCCCAGGGCGAAGAGGCCGGCGAGGAGCAGGATCATGACGATCCGGTTAAAGATTCTCATCGGCGCCCACCTCCAGATCGTCGACCATCACCGTGGTTTTTCGCGGTCCGGCCTGCGGTGCGGTGCGCTCGATTATGCTGCCGGCTATCTCGGGGATGGGCCTGGGCAGCGGCCACCGGACGACGACGTGGACCTCCACCTTCTCGGGGTCGACCACCACGCCCGAGACCTTCTCGGCGCCGTCGTAGGTGGCGGCCTCGACGAAGCGCCCGCGGCCCATGGAGTGGACCCCTTCCGTGGCGAGGGCCGCCACGGAGGCGGCCCTCGCTAGCTGTATGTCTGTTGCCAAGATCTGCCAGGCTCCTCTGCGGCCGTTCGCCTACTGGACCCGCTGCTGTTCTTGCTGCTGCTGCTCGCGCTGCTGCTGCTGCTCTATCTGACGCTGCTGCTCCTGCTCTTGCTCCGCTTGCGGGAAGAAGAGGTTCTGGACCGTGATGTTGACCTCGGTCACCTGCAGGCCGACCAGGCTCTCGACCCGGTTGGAGACGTTGCGCCGCACGGCTTCGGAGAGCTGGGGGATGGACTTACCGTACTCGGCCGTCAACGTCAGGTCGAGCGCGGCCTGTTCCTGGCCCACCTCCACGGAGACGCCCTGCGTGGCGCTGCCGCTGCCGCCACCGCCGCCGGTTATGGAGCCGAGCAGGTTGCTCGCCGTCTGCGAGGCGCCGCTGCCCATCCGTATGCCGTCGACCTCCTGGGCGGAGATGCCCGCGATCTTGGAGACCACGCTGTCCGCGATGTTGGTGTTCCCGCGGTCCGTCTGAAGCGGCCCGCCGCCGGAACCCGTGCTGCCCTGCTCGGTCATCTTTTCTCCCTTCGATGGTTCATGACTGCTTTTATCCGAACTCCGTTACACCGCCCGGCGCGTTATCAGCCGGTAAACGGTCAGCAATATCACCGCGCCGAGGGTCGAAACCAGGATGGAGGTAACGCCAATCTGGGTAAGCGTTGGCCCCCCGAGCGACTGCACGATGAAACCGCCGACAAAGGCACCGGCAATACCGATCAGGATGGTAATGATGATCCCGCCGGGGTCCGGACCCGGCATGAACCACTTCGCCAGCAAGCCCGCTATAAGCCCCACTACTATCAACGCCACGATACCTATGCGCTTTCACCTCCCCCTCGCGTAAAGCTACCTCCTGCGGCGGCGCCCTCCCGCGCAATATACAGCAGGTGCCACGCCCCAGGCTACGTCAAGCCCCGTAAATACCCCCGAAAGGCCCTACATAAACCCTTGTTCGGGGCTCAAGAGAGCAGGGACTGCAGGGAGGGCCACACGAACGCGAGGGCGAAGAGGGCTGCCGCGACGTAGAGGAGGGGGTGGACCTCGCGGGGCTTGCCCTGGGCGAGCTTGATCAGGACGTAGGAGATGAACCCGAAGCCTATCCCGTACGAGATGTTGAAGGTCAGCGGCAGCGTCAGGATCGTCAGAAACGCCGGTATCGCCTCGTCGTAGCGGTCCCACGGTATCAGCCGGACGGCCGTCATCATCAAAAAGCCGACCACTATGAGGGCGGGGGCCGTGACGGGGGAGACGAAGATCTGGCCCTCCTCAGGCCCCGGCACCGGCACGGAGCCGCCGAAGACCGAGATCAGGGGCGAGAACGGCAACGCGACCAGAAACAGGAGCCCGACGACCACGCTGGTCAGCCCCGTCCTCCCGCCCTCGGCCACCCCGGAGCCGCTCTCTATATAGCTCGTCACGGAGCTCGCGCCGGTGGCGCCGCCGAGACCGGCCGCCAGCGAGTCGACCAGCAGGACGCGCCTGGCCTGCGGCACCCGGCCTTCCTCGTCGAGGAGGTTGCCCTCCTGGCCCACGGCGATCATGGTCCCCATCGTGTCGAAGAAGTCCGTCATGAAGAGGGCGAAGATCACGGGTATCAAGGAGATTTGCAGCACCTGGGGCACGGCGAGCACCCCGCCGCCGATGGTCGAGGTGTCGAAGCGGAAGTCCACTATTCCGTCCGGTAGAGGCACGATACCGAAGATCATGCCGACGGCGCCGGTGACGAGGATGCCGATCAAGATCCCACCCCGCAGCCCCCGCGCCACGAGCGCGAGCGTGACGACGAGCCCGAGGGCCGCGAGCAGCACGGGCCCCTGCGTCAGGTTTCCGAGCGCCAGGTATGTCACCTCATCAGCAACGATCAGCCCGCCGTTCTTCAAGCCTATGAACGCTATAAAGAGCCCGATGCCGACCGCGATGGCGAACTTGAGCGAGTTGGGGATCGCGTTCAAGACCGCCTCGCGCAGGTTGGTCAGCACGAGCGCCGTGATCAGCACCCCTTCGACCACCACGACCGCCATCGCCTCCTGCCAGGAGAGCCCGATCCCCAAGATAAGCGTGAACGCCACGATCGCGTTCAGGCCGAGCCCGGAGGCGAGCGCCAGCGGATAGTTCGCCACGAGCCCCATCGCGATGCTGGCGATAGCCGCAGCCGCGCACGTCGCGAAAAAGACGCCCTCCAGCGGAAGCCCCGTGCCTTCCGTGCCGAGAATAGCCGGGTTGACGAAGACGATGTACGACATCGTCATGAAGGTGGTGAGGCCCGCGATCACCTCGGTCCGAAAGTTCGTCCCCCGCTCGGAGAACTTGAAGAACGCGCCCAAGAACTTGTCTCCCCTCTGCCGCCCGTCTGTATGCGCCAATATAGACAGGCCGCGAAAAGGTGTCTAGGGAGCTATTAGCCGTTAGCTTTTAGCCCGCTGCGGCCTTCGGCCTCCGCTCTTGGCTCTGGGGCAGCGGCAGTAGACGGGCAATTAGCAGCAACCTTAGTATTTCTTGATACTGTCCCTCGACATTTTTCTCTGACGGCCTCCGTCCGGCTGGCGCCCCGCCCGGGGGCCCCGACGATCTTCTCGCGCGGGTCTTGCAAGTACGGGTTCGTGCGGGCGTGGTGGCACGCCCGTTCTGCGGACCGCTCTAGAGCTCTGCGTGCTCGAACCTGCGCAGGGCGAGCAGGACGAACAGGACCGTCCAGAGCGCGGTTGCGGGGACGGAGATCAGGTTGTACGGCGGGAACGGCTGCTGCGCCACCAGGCTGAACCCCGACTGGAAGAACAGCCACGGGAAGGCCGCCGTCAGCCAGGGTGCGTAGTTGGCGATCATGAACCCCGCGACCATGAACCCGAAGACTGTGCCGGCAAGGGCCCCGCGGCTCTCGAAGACCGTGCCGAGCAGCAACGACAGTGCGAGGTAGAAGAGCAGGCCCAGGGCGAGGATGACGAGCCCGCCGGCGAAGAGCAGCGGCGGCGGGGGCAGCGTGGAGACGATCGTCAGCAGGCCGTAGAAGACCACGGCCGGGACGAGCAGCGTGACCACCGCGAGCCACCGGAAGTGCACCGCGAGCTTGGCCAGGATGAAAGCCCTGCGCGATGCGGGCTTGCTGAGGACCCAGGCGGCGGTCCCGAGCTGCTTCTCGCCGATGATCGCGCCCTGCGTCTTCGCGACCACGGCTATGACCGAGGCCACGGACCCCAGGACAAAGAACATCAGCGCGCCCGCGTCGTTTATGTCCTTCGGGGTGTATCCCGGCTCCATCTCGCCCCTAACAAAGGCGATGACCGCGGAGATCAGCGCGACTATGAGGATCCAGATCACGGCGTGCGCCAAGAGCGACGGGCCCGCGGCCCACTCGCGGTTCTCCTTGGAAACCAGGTTTCGGAAGCCGCTCGGTGGCCCCCCGACCGGCTCAAGGGCGGTCCGCCCCCAGGGCTCCCTCGTGTCCCCCTCGGCAAAGCCACGATCGTCGGGTTCTGGAACCTCTTTAGGCCTCACCGCCGGTCCTCTCGATCAGGTCGAAGAAGGCCTCCTCGAGGCTCTGGCGCTTGCGTCCGAAGCCGGTGACCCTCACGCCCGGAACCTCAAGAACCAGCCGCAGGAGGTGGTCCTCGGCGGCTTGGGGGTCCGTGGCCTTGACTACCCAGCGCCGCTCCCCGTCGGGCTCCGGGGACTCGTCGAGCGAGGAGACCCAGCCCTGCGAGCGTACGCGCTCGCGCGCTCTCTCGAGAACGGGCCCGCTCTCTCCCGTGAGGGCGAGCTCGTAGGCGGCGAGCCCGGTCCCACCGGGCGTCAGAAGATCGTCTATGGGGGCCTGGGCTAAGAGCCTGCCGCGGTCGAGGATCGCCACCGAGTCGGAGACGCGTTGGACGTCGCCCAGGATATGCGTGGAGTAGAAGATGGTCGTGCCCTGCTCGTCGCGCAGCCGGGACATGATCTCCAGCACGTCGCGGCGGCCCATTGGGTCCAGCGAGGCGGCGGGTTCGTCCAGGATAAGCAGCTTCGGGTCGTTTACCTGGGCCTGCGCGAGGCCCAGTCGCTGCATCTCACCGCCGGAGAAGCCCTTTATCCTGCGGTCCGCGCGGTCCGAGAGGCCGACGAGCGAGAGCGATTCCTCCACACGCCTCTCGATGGCCGACTCCGGTCCGGCGTAGAAGAAGCGCGCCACGAACCGCAGCGTCTGCCGCGCCGTCATGTGACCGTAGTAACGAGGACCCTGGGCGAGGTAGCCGACCTTGCGGCGGATCTCGAAGTTCTCGGAGACGATGTCGTTGCCGAAGACCGAGCCCGAGCCCGAGGTCGGGCTGGCGAGTCCCAGCAGCAGTTTCATCGTTGTCGTCTTTCCCGCCCCGTTCGGTCCGAGGAAACCGAAGATCGAGCCTTCCCTCACGCCGAGGTCGAGCGGCTTCAACGCCGCCACGGGGCCGTAGCTCTTGGCGAGCCCCTTGGTATGTATGATGACAGGCGCGCCCCCGCCGCCGGGGGAACTCCCGAGAACGGATCTATCTTTCCTGGAGGTCGTCATGGGTATCGAAAGTCTACCGCGGCGCGTGCCGGCCGTGCCGTAAGCTCGTTACCTGTGCGACCCGCGAGGAGTTTCGGGGCGTCGAGCGTTAGGGCCGGGGGCGTGAAGAGCCGTGCCGACGATTCCCGCGTCCGGCGGGTGAGAACGCACCGAGCCTGGCGGGCCCACCGGGGGCCACCCCTTTACCGGAACCGTGCCGTAACCCCGGGAAGATCGAGAACAGGCGCCGCGGGGGCGGTTGCCGTCCTAAGTTTCAAGTGGGCCTGCGGTCTCAAGCCGCGTGGGACGTCGCTTTTGTGTTTCCATCCGAAGAACGTCCGGTTTCGGGCGGGGTGTAACCCCCGGCTTTGCGATCCCAGGCGGGCGTTAAAGCCCCAGGAACGGCTGGTTCTTTTTCCAGACGAGCCACGCCACGGAGGCCAGCCAGAGAAAGATGACGGCCGAGTAGGCCGGGAAGATCTGGCGCAGGTACTGCGGCGTCTCGCCGGTGTTTATCACGGGGATGCTCTTGTCGGTGGGAAGGCCGGCGCGTTCCAGGCTTTCCTGGGTGGTGTCGTAGAAGATGACGGTGCCGACGTTTTCGAGCTTGCCCCTCCAGACGCGCTCGGTCGGGTCCGTGAGGTTCCAGGGGAGGCCTTCGGTGGTCTGTATCAGGAGGTTTCCGTTCGTCTCCTGCAGGCCGAAATAAAAGTAGCTGGTCTGATAACGCTGGGATACGGCGACTTCGGATTTCCTTGTACCGACCATGGCTTCCTCGGCCCCGACATCGGCGGTGCCGGTCACCTCGACGTAGTCGCCGAGTTCTGTGCCAGCGGGCAGCTCGCCCCGGTTCAACTGCTCGACGCTCAGGGTGGTCGTCGCCCTTTCGAGGCCGTAGGAGAAGTTGGAGGCGACGGTCGAGGCCGCGAAGGAGAAGACCATCACTATAAAAAGGCGCAGGATCAGAGAAGGGTTGCGCCGGATCCAGGGCCCCAAACCCCGGTCGTAGAACTTTTCGTCGTCCCGGCGATCCGGCCCCGTAAGCCTGCTGAAATCGCGTGTGTCCACCGGGCCAGTCTAACGCAGGGCGCGCGGGGGTTAGGAGTAAGGCTTCACAGAGTAAGGCTTCACAGGGTACGGAGCGAGTGTGAAAGAGATTCCCGCGGGGTACGCACAGTCCCCTAGTATGGAAAGCCGCGACGGTGTTATCCTGTCGGCTGGGCGAAAGACACGCGATTTCACATCCCTCTTTGGGGGTAGCTGGAGGTAGCATTTTGGCGGAAGGGCGGGAGGAGCCGAGGCAGGCCCCCTGGTACACCGTGGTCGGGGTCATAGACGACGGCTCGCAGCTCAACCAGGCCGTGACGGAGGTCCGGGATCTGGGCGTGGACCGCGACGACCTGACCGTCGTGCTCAAGCGCGAGGACGCCAGCGACCCCGAGCCCTTCCCCGAGGGTACCCGCTACATCGTGGTCCCCGGGGACAAGCGCGGGCTCGGGGTGGTGCTGGGCTTCGCGGTGGCTTTCATCCTGATCGGCGTTTTCTTCGCCATTGCCGCCCCGGCCATAGGTGTACCCACCCTCATGGTCTTCGTCTCCCTCTCCGGGATACTCCTGGCCGGTTCTATGAGCCGGGTGGGCGTAGACCCTATCCTGACGGAGATGGGGGCCCCGCAGGACGAGGCCGGCACCTGGAACCAGGCCTTCGAGCACGGCAAGGTGCTCGTCTTCGCCTCGACCCGCGAGCGGCGGCTCTTGCGCCCGATCCGGGAGGCCTTCCAACGCGGCGGCGCGATGTACTACATAGTGGACCGGCGGCTGGAGCCACGGGCGGTCCACCAGGCTATCCTGCGCCGCACGGGCAGCCCCCAGAGCGGGCCGCCGGCGGAGGAGACGGTCATGGACAGATCCGGCGAAGCCTAGAAGGAGCTGAGGGTATGGGCGCGACAACGCTATCGGGCTTGCACCTTTTGGCCCAGTTGGACGTTATGGAAGGGGTCAACCGGGTCGGGGGCGCCCGCTTTCTCACGGGCGGCTCCATGCTCGTCCACATGTTCTTCGCCGAGCTCTTCGTCGGCTTCGCGCTGGCGGCACCCGTGCTCCAGGCGTGGGGCGCGCGAACCGGGAGCCCGAGGATGGACCGTCTGGCCCACTCGATGGCGCGCTTCAACGTGCTCACCTTCTCGACGGGCGCCACCTTCGCGGTGCTCTTCGTGGTCCTGCTCGTCGGGCTCTACCCGCCGGTGACGACCTCGCTGTTCACGCACTTCTTCTACTTTATAGCCCTGGCGATGCTCTCGATGGGGCTCGCGCTGTGGGGGATGTACTCCTATTACTACAAGTGGGACCGCTATAGCGTCCTAAACAAGAAGCGGCACATCGCGCTCGGGTTCACGATGGGGTTATTTATCTGGATCTGGATGGTCATCATGACCGGGATCGACACCTTCATGACCACGGGCGGGCCCGGGGCGCCGCCCATCACCCAGAACATCGCCAGCTTCGGGGCGGCGGTGCAGGGCATCTTCAACCCCATGTTCACGGAGATGGTCCTGCACAGGACCTTCGCCAACCTCTCGTGGCCGGCCTTCGCCATCGCGGCCTGGGCCTCCTTCATGTACATCCGGGCCAAGACGGCCGAGGACAAGGCCTTCTACGACTGGAGCTCCTCCGTCGGCCTTACCTGGGGCGTCGGGTTCCTGCTCCTGCAGCCGATAGTCGGGTTCGCGATGATGTACTCGCTCAAGATGTCGGCGCCGGACAACCCGGCGGGGGCCGCGACCAGCGGGGGGTCCTACGAGCGGCTCACCTCCGGGGCGACCTCCAACCTGCTGGTGATAAACCTGATCGTCGTGGTCGTCCTCTTCGTGCTCGGCAACCTGGCGATGTACTTCGGCTCCGAGCGGCACCCGGACCGGGAGGGACGGGTCCCGATCCGGTTCTTCGCGCTGCTGGCCGCGGTTACGGGCCTCTACGCCGTCTCGCCCCTGGCCGACTTCCCGTTCCTGTACATGCGCTACATCATGTTGCTCATCATGGTCATCGCCACGCTGGCGGCCTTCGTGACGTACCTGCGGGCCCGGCTGCGTTTCCGGTACGGGAGCCCCGGCGGGAGGTACCGGGCCGTGCTGATCGCGGCGGGGGTGCTCGCGGCGTTCGTGGCCCTCAACATGGGCCTCATGAAGTCCAACTCCAGGGTGCCTTTCACCGTCTATAATCAGCCTGGATACACCGTGGAACCGGAGCCCCCACAGACGGGCTTCGAGGAGTAGGTTAGAAGGGAAAAGCATTGGCGGAGCTACAGAAAGACCCGATCAGCCGCGGCGACTTCCTCGGCTTCGGGCTGCTCGGCGCCATCTCCGGCGCCATCTTGACGATACCGCCCGCGGCGTTCGTCTTGAGCCCGATCATCAAGACGAACATTCTCGACCAGACGGACATAGACAAAGGCTGGCATCGGGTCGCCACGGTCGCGGACCTGAACAAGCTCGAGCCGGGGACGCCCGACGTCTTTGAGGTCGAGTTCCCCATCGAGCAGGTCTACAGCGACAAGGAGATCCAGAAGAAGTTTCCAGGGTCCCAGAAGTCGCAGGCCGAGTTTACGACCAAGAACGCCGTCTGGCTCTCGTGGAAGGCCCCGGTCAAGGTCCAGGGCCAGCAGGGCTCGGGCGGCGACACGATCGGCGAGCCGGAGAAGCCGGCGATCCTGGACCAGAAGCAGTCGGGGTTCACGCAGTCGGAGCGGGACGAGATCGTGGGCCAGCTCAACATCCTGTCGAACTCCTGCGCGCACCTGGGCTGCCCGGTGCGGTGGTTCTCGGATAAGCACGAGTTCGCGTGCCCGTGCCACGGTGGGCTCTACGACATCAACGGCGGGTACGTCGGCGGTCCGCCGCCGCGCGGAATGTATCGGTATCCACAGGCAGAAGTCCGGGAAGACGGTAGTCTCTACGTCAAGCACGGGTACGACATCGAGCCGGGGCTCAACAAGCAACAGCCCTACGTGGTCTAGAGAGGGAGACCGAGAGCATGATCGGCAGGATAAGGTCCCAGACCGGAGAAGCTTCCAAGTTCATCGTCGACTGGATGGAGCACCGCACCGGGATAGTCACGCAACTCGAGCACGCCCTCTACGAGCCGGTGCCGAAACGCGGCGCCTGGATTTACACTCTCGGCAGCGCGGTCTTGCTCCTGATAACGGTCCAGTTCCTTACCGGCATCCTGCTGCTCTTCTACTACGTGCCCTCGACCGACCACGCCTGGAACTCGGTCAACTACATCATGAACGAGGCCTACTTCGGGCAGCTCATCCGCGGCCTGCACTACTGGTCGGCCAACTTCCTGCTCGCCATGATAGGACTCCACATGGCCCAGACCTTCTTCGCGGGCGGCTACAAGGCGCCCCGCGAGCTGAACTGGGTCGTCGGCGTCATCCTGCTGCTCCTCGTCATAGGCCTCGCCTTCACGGGCTACCTGCTTCGGTGGGACCAGGACGGGTTTTGGGCCAGCGTCGTGGGGATGAAGATCGGGTCTTACTCACCGTTTGTCGGGGGGTACGTGATCAACTTCCTTCTGGGCGGCGACGTGGCCGGACCTGCCACGCTCTCGCGCTTCTTCGCGCTGCACGTATGGTTGTTGCCGGCGGCCATTGCGCCGTTCATCGGCATCCACCTGTACCTGCTCCGGCGCCACGGCGTGTTCGGGGCGGAGTTCGAGTACACCGAGCGGCTGGCGAAGCTGCACGAGCGCCAGCGGCTGGAGGAGTACTCCGATTACGAGCTCGACGAAGAAGACGATGGGTACGACGACGGATACAACGGCCGGAGCAACGGCCGGGGCGAGTAAGAGTATTTACCGAGACAACGGGTACGGCGCTGTTATAGTGCGGCCGGTCCGCTAGGAGAGAGGTAAGGCCATGGTTTACGTTCCGGCGACGGGCAAGGGCAAGCCGGTAGAGGAAGAGGTCATCACCGAGGAGAACGTCTACGATCGTCCGGACGAGACGATGGGCTTCTTCCCGGGTCAGGTCCTCAAAGACACCTACGTCTTTACGTTCCTCCTTATCGCCTGCACCGTGCTCTCCTACGCCGCCCCGGCCCCGCTGACGGCGCCGGCGGACACGGCGACGGTTGACTACGTGCCGCGGCCCGAGTGGTTCTTCTTCTTCTACGAGCAGATGCTGATGTTCTTTCCCGGTTACGCGCTGGTGGCCTTCGGCGCGGTGGTTGTGCCGACCATTTTCATCGTGCTGCTCTTCGCCGTGCCGTGGCTCGATAGGAGCCCCAGGCATTACAGCGCCGTCAGCAGGCCCTTCGCGACGGTCATCGGCATCCTGGTGGTCATCATCGTGGTCCTGAACATGCTGATGGCCGTCAGCCGGATCATGAACTTCCCGACGGCCTAGAAGGAGTAGAGGATGCCCATAGGTAACCTCGACGTTCCGATAATCGGCAAGAACGTCGTTATTGCCGCGCTGGTCCAGACGCATATCTTGTTCGCCGCCTTCATCATCGGGGCGGTGCTCATCGCCGCGACGAGCGAGTACCTGGGCATGGTCACCAAACAGCCGAACTACGAGCGGTTCGCCCGCAACCTGGCGCGTTTCGTGGTCCTCCTCTTCGCTTCGGGGGCGGCGCTGGCGATCACGTTCGTGCTCGCGCTGGTGACGCTGTTTCCGGTCTTCTTTTCGATACTGCAGAACATCTTCTTCTGGGTCTTCCTGGTGGAGGCGTTCATGTTCCTCGGCCAGATCATCATCGTCTACGCCTGGTACAACGTCTGGGACAAGCT
>CAXTDD010000025.1:0-12423 GCA_964242955.1 uncultured Rubrobacteraceae bacterium
TCTACGCCTACACCCACGTCGCCGACGAGGGCGGCTTCGACCTCTCCGGCTACCCGGCCGTCCGGGCCTGGATCGCACGCGTCTCGGAGCAACCGGGACACACCTCGATAACCCAAGCCTAGAAGTTCCCGCCACCGAGAGGGACGAGATGCAGAACGGAAACCGTAAGGAACATCCTTACCACATGCACGACGCGATGCTGGCCCAGCCGGGGGCGTTCGTCCGCGCGGTCGGGCGTAACGAGGGGGCGGCCGACGGGTTCGCGACGGAGGCGGCGTCCTGCCGGAGGCTCTTCCTCGTCGGCATCGGCACCTCCCACCACGCGGCGCTCGTGGGAGAGCACCTCCTCCGCGTATACGGGGGCGGCATCGACGTCCGTGCGATGCACGCCTTCGATTTCGCGCTCTACGGTCCCGAGCTCACGCCGGACGACCGCGTCGTGGCGGTGAGCCACCGCGGGACCAAACGCTACACGGCCCTTGCTTTGCGGCGTGCCGCGGAAGCCGGCTGCAAGACCGCCCTGATCACGGGCGAGGGCGACTTCGAGACCGAAGCGGACTTCGTGTTCCGGACCGTGGCCCAGGAGAAGTCCTCGGCGCACACCGTGAGCCACACGACCGCCGTGGCCGTTCTGGCGCTTCTGGCGGGCCGGATCGGGCTCCTCCGGGCGGGTTCGGAGACGCTGGATGGGGGTGCTTTGAAGGATGAGATCCCGGCGACGTTGCGGGCGGCCCTGGGAACCGAGGACGAGGCGGCGGGCATCGCGCGCGAGCACGTGGACCGGCGCAGGATCTGGCTGGTCGGGGGCGGGCCGGCCTCGGTGGCGGCGGCCGAGACGGCGCTCAAGATCAAGGAGACCTCCTACCTGCAGGCCGAGGGCCTCCCCACGGAGACGATGCTCCACGGCCCGTTCCAGGGCGTCGAGGCCGAGGACCTCTTCGTCCTCGTGGCCCCCGATGGCGCGGCCAGGGAACGTACCCTGGAGATCGCCGACCTGGCCGGGGAGGTCGGCGCCGCGGTCGTGGTCGTGGACGACGGCGCGGGGTACGCGCCGTCCGGCGCCGGTCGTCTGACGGTCGCTCCCGTTCCGGAACCCTTCTCCGCGCTCACCTGCCTCGTGCCGCTGCAAATGTTCTCCTACCACCTAGCGCTCGCGCGCGGGACCAACCCGGACAGCTTCCGGGCCGAAGACCCGCGTTTTGCGAGGGCCGACGTTTCGGGGCGGTTGTAGGTAGACTGGCGCCCGTGCGTTTATATCCCGCAAAGGAGGGAGTTCCCGCGTGCGCGAGGTCGTCGTTCGAGGCGCGGAACCGGAGGACTACGGAGCCGTGCACCTCGCCTACTCCTCCCCGAACGCCATGGCCGGGACCCTCGGGATACCTTTCTTTTCGCAGCAGAACTGGCGAGAGAAGCTCGCCAAACCGCGGGACGACGACACCCACCTTGTGGCCTGCGTGCGGGGCGAGGTCGTCGGGCACCTGGTGCTCATGGTCTACGCGAACCCGAGGACCCGGCACTCCGCGCACTTCGGGATAGCCGTGCGGGACGACTGGCAGGGAAAGGGCGTCGGGACGGAGCTTGTTCGGGCCGCGCTCGACCTCGCGGACAACTGGCTGGGGCTCACGAGGTTGGATTTGCGCGTGTACGTGGACAACGCGCCCGCCATCGCCCTCTACGAGAAGTTCGGGTTCGAGATCGAGGGTACCCACAAACGGTTCGCCTTCCGCGACGGCGCGTACGTGGACGCCCACGTCATGGCCCGTCTCAAGTGACCGCCTGATGGGAGTTCGGTTCGTATACACGCTCCTGCTCGTCGCCGTCACGGCCGTGTGGGGCTGGACCTTCGTCGTCGTCCAGGACGCCATCGCCCTCTACGGCGTCTTGGCCTTCCTGGCCGTCCGTTTCGCGCTCGCCGGGGCGGCGCTCGCCCCGGTCTACGCCCGCAGGCTCACGCGGCGGTCGCTGATCGTGGGGGGCGGTATCGGGGTGGTCCTGGCGGCGGGTTACCTGTTCCAGACGACGGGCCTGCTCTTCACCACGCCGACCAACTCGGGGCTCATCACGGGCCTCTTCGTCGTCTTCGCCCCGCTCGCCGACAGGCTCCTCTTCGGCGTCAACACCTCGCGGCAGGTGATCCTGGCCGTGGTCCTGAGCCTCGCGGGTATGGTCCTCCTGGCCGGCGGTGGGCCTGAGGGCGCCAACTGGGGGGACCTGCTAACGCTCTTGTGCGCCGCGGCCCTGGGGTTGCACATAGCCCTCCTCTCCCGCTACGCTGCCGCCTACGACGCCGGCGGGTTGACCCTCGCCCAGATCCTGGCCATGGCCCTGCTCTTCGTCTTCGCCTGGCCGCTCTTCGGCACCGTCTCGTTCCCACCGCCGGGGGTATGGGTCGCCCTGCTCGTCACGGGGCTTCTGGCCTCGGCGGGGGCTTTCCTGGTCCAGACCACCGTGCAGCAGCACATCCCGGCGGCGCGGACCGCCATCATCCTCACGATGGAGCCCGTCTTCGCCGCACTCTTCGGCTACTGGCTCGCGGGCGACAGGCTCGTCGCGGTCCAGCTTTTCGGCGCGGCCCTGATCCTCTCCGCGCTCGTCGTTGGCGAGGTGCTGCCGGTCCTGCGGCGCGGCAAGTAGGGCGTTATCCAGGCCCACCCCCGGAGCGCCGGCAGGCGGTAGACTGGCCGCGGTAGCCCGCGTCCGGAGGAGGTTGGTGTGGCCCGCACCGTCGAGGTCCCCGAGTACGAGGTTCACGAGGAGGTCCGGCTCGACCCGGCCAGGACGGCCCTCGTCGTGGTGGACATGCAGAACGACTTCGTCAAGGAGGGCGGCACGCTCGTCGTCCCCGACGCGCAAGGCTCGATCCCGGCGATCCAGAGCCTGCTGGGGTTGGCCCGCGGCTCCGGGGCGAAGGTCGTCTTCACGCAGGACACGCACGCGGAGGACGACCCGGAGTGGGACATCTGGCCCGAGCACGCCCGCGAGGGGTCATGGGGATGGAAGATAGTGGACGAGCTGGCGCCTGGTGGAGACGAGGTCGTGATCCGGAAGGTCCGCTACGACGCGTTCTACGGCACGCACCTGGACCACTTCTTGCGGCTGTGGGGCACGAAGACGGTCGTCGTGTGCGGCACGGTCGCCAACATCTGCGTCCACTACACGGCGGCCAGCGCCGCCCTGCGCTGGTACGACGTCGTGATCCCCAAAGACGCAACCTCGGCCCTGGATCCTTTCGATCTGGAGTCCTCTCTGCGCCAGACGGCGTTCCTGTTCAACGGCACGATCACGACCGCCGCCGCCGTGCGCCTGGAAGAGGGCTCCCCGGAAGCCTACCGGAGCAAGATCGAAGAGGCCGCCCGAAACGGTTAGGGATGCCCCGGAAGATTAGGCACCGGCGCTGTCGGGTAGGATCAGGCCTGTAGTATCGGAAAGAACGGATTGGAGAAACGCGTGGCTACCGCGGAACGACGCGCCGAAGTGGTATGGAACGGCAACCTGCAGAGCGGTTCGGGCACCTTCGACCTGGCGAGCAGCGGGGCGATGACGGGGGCCGGTATCAGCTTCGCCACCCGCACGGAGAACCCGAACGGCAACACCTCCCCGGAGGAGCTCATAGCGGCGGCCCACGCGAGCTGCTACGCGATGGCGCTCTCCAACGTGCTGGCCGAGGGCGGCAACGACGCCGAAGAGCTCAGGGTGAACGCCACCTGCGTGCTCGACATGGACAGCCTCAAGATCTCAACCGAGACCCTCGACGTCACCGGGCGCGTCCCGGGCCTCGACGCCGACGGTTTCCAGCAGGCCGTAGATCAGGCCGACCAGGTCTGCCCCGTGACCAACGCCCTGCGCGGCAATGTGGACATCCAGGTGAACGCCACGCTGGACTAGGTTCGGCCCCTCCACAGGCCCCGGCACAAGCGTATACGTACCCGCCGCCGCTCGGTGTTACAGCGGCGGCGGGTTTCTTCTCGGGCGGTCGGCTACGAGGGCCGTTCCCTCGTTCGGTTCTTGGCCCAGTGCACCCGGGTTGCCCGTCGGGCCGATCCGGAGCCGTTTAGGGATTTTAGTCTCGCGGCGCGGGCCGCGAGCAGGGTGTCCGTCGCTTCGTGGGGGAGCGGCTCCGAGAAGTAGTAGCCTTGCGCTGCGTCGCAGCCCATCTCCCGCAGCCGCCCGAGTTGCTTCTCGGTCTCGACCCCTTCGGCTATCACCTCGAGGCCCAGGGCGTGGGCCAGGTCCACGATGCCCGAGACCAGCACCGAGGTCCCCGAGTCCTCACCGAGCTTGCCGACGAAGGCGCGGTCGATCTTGACGTCGTCTACGAGGAAGCGCTCCAGGTACGAGAGCGACGAGTAGCCCGTCCCGAAATCGTCTATGGCGACCCGTACCCCGACGTCCTTGAGACGCTTGAGGGTGACGGCCGTCGCCGGGGCGTCGCCCATCGCGGCGCTCTCGGTGATCTCCAGGTCCAGGCCCTCCGGCTCGAGGCCGGTCTCTCTAAGGACCCGAACGACCTTCCGGGGGAGGTCGGGGTCGCGGAACTGCCGGGCCGACAGGTTAACGCACACCGTGGCGGAGGTGGCGGGGTAGCGCTCGCGCCATCCCTTCGCCTGCCGGCACGCCTCGCCGAGTACCCACTCCCCGATGGGGACGATCAGGCCGGTCTCTTCCGCGACGGGGACGAACTCGTCGGGTTGCACCGTGCCCCGTTCCGGGTGCTCCCACCTCACGAGCGCCTCGAAACCCACGACCTCCCCGGACTTTAGGGATACCTTGGGCTGGTAGTAGACCCGGAACTCCCTGCGCTCCAGGGCGGCCCTGAGGCCCTGCTCGAGGTCCAGGCGTCCCTGCGCCTCTGTGCTCATCTCTTCCTCGAAGACCGCATAGCCGGCCCTGCCCGAGCGCTTGGCCCGGTACATAGCCAGGTCCGCCTCCCGCATCAGGTCTTTGGGAAGCTTTCGGGCATCACCCGAGGCGGAGACGCCGACGCTGGCGGTGACGAACATCTCGCGCTCGCCGAGGGCGAAGGACGCCCTTAGAGCCTCGCGGGTGCGCTCGGCCGCGTGCACGGCGCCGACGGTGCCGGCGCCCTCGAGCAGCAGGATGAACTCGTCGCCCCCGAGGCGCGCCAGCGTGTCCCCGGGCCTCAGGCACATCCGCAGGCGGCCGGCCACCGCGACGAGCAGCCGGTCGCCCGCCTCGTGGCCCAAGGTGTCGTTGACCACCTTGAAGTTGTCCAGGTCCAGAAACAGCACCGCCACGCCGTTCCCATCACGTCCGGCCCGGCTCACGGCCTGCTGCAGCCGGTCCTCGAGCAGGGCCCGGTTCGGGAGCCCGGTCAGCGGGTCGTGCAGGGCCTGGTGCTCCAGCCGCTCTTCTAGGGCCTTGCGCTCGGTGACGTCGTGCACGGTGCCCATGACCCTGACCGGCTCGCCGGCGTCGTCCCGCGCCACCTCCCCGCGCCGGTGTACCCATCTCACCTCCCCGCCCGGTCGCGCCACGCGGTGCTCGAAGTCGTAAGACTCGCCGCGGCGGAGCGCCCCGTCCACGTGCTTTTGGAGCATGGCCCGGTCGTCGGGGTGCACCGCCTCGAAGAGCCTCTCGAAAGACGGAACGAAAGATTGGGGTGCGAAGCCGTAGATGCGGAACACCTCGTCCGACCAGTACACCTCGTCCGTATTCGGATCCCACTCCCAGCTCCCGAGGTGCGCCAGCCGCTGCGCCTCGGCGAGGTTGGCCTCGGACCGCTTCTGGGCCGTGATGTCCAGCATGATACCGCGCCAGTACCGGTCCGCGCCTTCGCCCACGAGCACGGCCTCGTCGCGCACCCACACCACCCGGCCGTCTTTGCGGACCATGCGGTGCTCCACGCTGAAGTGCCCGCCCGTCGCGTCGGTGCGGTCGTCCTCGGCGAGCACGCGCGCCCGGTCCTCCGGGTGCAGCGCGCGAACCCAGAGGTCCGGGTCGGAGACGTACTCCTCGGGGCTGTAGCCTAAGATCTCCTCTATCCGCGGGCTCACGTACCTGGTGGCGCGGTCGTGGTCCACGTCCTGGACGTAGACGGCCGCCGGCACCTGCTCGACCAGCGTGCGGTACCGCTCCTCGGCGCGCTTGAGCTCCGTGACGTCCTCGACGAGGAGCGCCATCTCGCGGACCCGGCCCGCCTCGTCCCTCACCGGGTAGACGGAGGCCTCCAGCCACCTGGGATCCTGCTCCCGCCCGACCCTCGCCGGGACGTACAGCAGCGGCGGCGTCCTCACCGCCCGGCCCTCTCGCACGCTCTCCTCTACGTACGGGGTCAGGCCGGTGACCTTCAGGTGCTCGTCTTCGAAGAGGTTGGGGTGCTCCGCGTCCTCGTCCCGGCCCCAGAGATCATCCCAGGCGGAGTTTGCCCGTAGGGAGCGGCCGTCTGGGGCGAAGACGTGTATGGACAGGGGCGACTGCTCGATCACCGTGCGGAAGCGCGCCTCGGAGGTGCGCAGGGCCTCCTCCGTCCGCACGCGCTCGTCTATGTCCTCGACCACGACGAGCGCGAGGTCCGGTTCGTCGCCGACGCGGAAGACCGAGAGCCGGCCCCAGACCACGCTATCGTCTTTGCGCACGTAGCGTTTGTCAGCCCGGAAGGCCTCGCGCTCGCCCCGGGCGAGCTCCTCGTAGAGCCGCGCGTCCTCCCCGGCGTCCCCGGGATGGGTAAACTCGGTGCGGAACATGCCCCGCAGCTCTTCGTCCTCGTAGCCCAGCATCGCCTGCAACGCGGGGTTGGTCCACAGGCACCGCCCCGCCGCGTCCTTCAACGCCATGCCGACCGGCGCTTTCTCGGCGACCTCGCGGAGCCGCTCGGCCACCTCATGGGTCCTCTCGTCGGCCACACTCATCTCGTGTACGCGCTCGTGCCCTTCTCTCGGTTCCCTGACCTTCCAGCGTACGCAGAAAATCACACGCGCGCACCCGATGCGCTGTGATAACGCTCATGTTTCTCAAACCGTAGTACGAGAACGCATCTGGGGTGGATCACGGCCCGCAGCGTGGGACGGTGGCCCCACGACGGATGTAGCCCACGAGCCGGGCCACGGAATAGGCGTCGACGTACCTTCCGCTGCAGGGAGCGGCGGTGGTCTTCCCGTCATGCTTCGTCTAGCACCGCTGGAGGTCCGCCCGTAAGGGGTCCGGACGCGTTCTTGCCTGGATTATCCTTCTTCCAACAGCCCGTCGAGCCTCTTGACCAGGTTCGACAGGAAGCGCGGCCTTCGCCCCAATTGCTGCGGAGGCACCCCGGCGGCGCGGAGGGCGAGCGCCCGGTTCGCCGATGCGACCACCATCATCGCGGAGAACGTCCGCAAGTATCTCTCGTGGTCCGCGGGGAGGGTGCGCCGGCTGTCGTAGGCTTCTAGAAAAGCGTCCCGCATCGCGTCGTAGCGGTCTTCGTGGTGGATCCTCAGGGCGATGAGCATGATATCCAGGTCCAGCAGGTAATGTCCCAGGCCGCACAGGTCGAAGTCTATGGCGCCCACCTCCCCGCTACGGAAGACGAGGTTGCTGGGCTGGAGGTCGCGGTGGATGGGACCAAACACGTTCTCGCCTTCTCCCAAGATTTGCAGGTCGTCCCGGGCCCGCCGGGCAGCGGCCTCGAAAACCTCCAGCTCGCCCGACGAGTAGAAGGCCTCGCCCTCGCTCCAGACGGGAGCCGACGCGCCGAACGGCCAGTGCCAGTCCCACCGGGGCAGCGGGGACGTGTCCGCGGCTGGATGCCGTTCGGCGTGGTCGTGCAGCCGGGCCACGAAGGAGCCGACGGCCGAGAGGTCGGCCGGGCTCAGGCTCTCCGCCCTCTGCTCGCCCGGCACCCAGCGAAGGAGCGCGAAATTCCGCCCGGGATGGTCCGGGTGGTACGCGTCGCGGTACCTGCGCAAGACCTTGCGGAGCCACCTTCGGCGCCACGCGAGGTCCTGGAAAGACACGTGTACCGTGAGGGAGCCGTCGGACGCCGGCATCGGCTCGGGCACGAGGAGATCCGTCCGGTCGTGTAGCGACGACAGCCAGTCAAGTTGTGCGCGGATCGTCCGCGGGGATCTGAGGTCCGCGCCGGTGCCGGCCCGCTCGTCCGAACGGGGCCCGGCACCGGCGTGGGGCGGGCTGTAGGCGCGGAGGGCAAACTCTCCCCTCGTCGGGGAGGATACGTGGAACACCTGCTTGAACCCCTGGCGGAGGAGGCGGAGGCTGGCGTCGTGCAGGCCGTAGCGCCCGACCGCGAGCTCCGCCAGCCGGATCGCGCGCCGCTCGCGTATCCCTCCGGGATCTTCACGACGATGGCCGGAGGACAGTTCGTTGTCGTCGCATTCGAGAACTTGCACGAGAATGACGCCCCTCCCAAGGTTCTTCTAGCCGGGCTTGCCAAACCTTGAAAGCTCATTCTGTGGGTCGCGAATTACACCGGCGTTAAGTGGACATTAGCGTCTCCTAATCCGCGAGATGCGTTCGTCACAGGCTCCGGGCAAAGAAGAAGGGCCCGCGCGGTTCAGCGCGGGCCCTGAAAGACGCGTGGGTTTGCGGCGTTACCTCGTGCGTTGCTCCGTCTCCGGGGCGGCCTCCTGGATCTCCTCTTCGATGTTCGAGATGCCGGTGTTGGCGCGGACCCGGATCTCGTCGTAGGAGACCTGGAGGCCCTGCTCGCGCTCGCGCTCGGCGCCGCGACCGCCGAAGATGGTGCCGAGGTAGCAGCCCAGGAAGCCCAGGGGGACGGAGATCAGGGCCGGGCTCTTCAGCGGGAACAGGGCGTCGACCGGGATGATCGGCGTCGCCGGCGGGGCGGGGCTCGGGCCCGTCAGCACGTTCGGGCTGATAAGAACCAGCACGATGCATGAGATCAGGCCGGTTAGAATGCCCCATACGGCGCCGGTCGTGTTGAACCTCTTCCAGAAGATGGTCAATAGGATGACCGGCACGTTCGCGCTCGCGGCGACCGCGAAGGCGAGCGCCACGAGAAAAGCGACGTTGAAGCTCTCGGCCGGTAGCGCCAGCAGGATCGCCAACACCGAGATGCCTATGGCCGCGTAGCGGGCGGCCCGGAGCTGCTCCCGCTCGGTCGCCTCTCCGCCCCGGATCACGTTGGTGTAGAAGTCGTGGGCGAAGGCGCTGGAGGCCGCGACGACGAGGCCGGCGACGACCGCGACGATGGTCGCGAAGGCGACCGCCGAGATAAAGGCGAAGAAGACAGGCCCGCCCAGGGCCTCGGCGAGTTGCGGGGCGGCGAGGTTGCCGGCCGCGTTCTCCTGGGCGATGGCATCCTGGCCCACGATCAGGGCCGCTCCGTAACCGAGGATGGGCGTGAGGAGGTAGAAGAGGCCGATGATCCAGGTCGCCGTGATGATCGAGGACCGGGCCGTCTTCGCGTCCGGGACCGTCAAAAACCGGATCAGGATGTGCGGCAGACCAGCCGTGCCGAGCACGAGGGCTATGTTCAGGGAGATCACGTCGAGGCTGAGGAAGAGCCCCTCAACCCCCGGCGTGGGCGCCGGCGGGACGAGGGCCTCGGCCCCGATATCCGACTCGACCGCGGCGAAGAGCGCGAGCGGGTTGAAGCCGTATTGGGCGAGCACGAGGATGCTCAGGAGCACGGAGCCCGCGATGAGCAGGACGGCCTTGATGATCTGGATCCAGGTCGTCGCCACCATCCCGCCGGCCACGATGTAGATGGTCATCAAGATGCCGATTGCTATCACCGAGATCCAGTACGGGAAGCCGAGCAAGAGCCCGATGAGCGCGCCCGCGCCGTTGAGCTGCGCGATCATGTAGAACATGCTTATCGCGATGGTCGAGAGCGCGGCCACGGACCTCACGCTGCTGGTGTTGAAACGGCTGGCGAGCATGTCCGCGAACGTGTACTTGCCCATGTTGCGCATCGGTTCGGCCACGAGCAAGAGCACGACCAGGTACGCCACGAGGAAGCCTATGGAGAGGTAGAAGCCGGAGAACCCGGTGAGGGCGATGGAACCGGCGATGCCGAGGAAGGAGGCCGCCGAGAGGTAGTCGCCGGAGATGGCGAGGCCGTTCTGCCAGCCTTTGATATTGCCCCCGGCCACGTAGTGCTGGCTGGTGTCTTTGGTCTTCCGCGCCGCCCAGGCCGTGATGCCGAGGGTGAGCGCGATGATCGCGACGAAGAAGATGATGGCTATGGCCTGGTCGCTCACGCGGACCTCCCTTCACCGGCGGCCTCGCTGCGCGCCCGGTCCACCAGGTCGTCCCACTTGTTGGCCTGGGCCACGTAGAGGTGCATCAGGATCCAGGTCATCGCGAACTGCGCGAACGCATACACGTAGGCCAGCGTCAACGGTCCGGCCACCTTCACGCTCAACACCGTCGTAAACGCGCCCAGGAAAGGCAGCCCGAAGTAGAAGATCAGGAAGAAGACCGTCGCCGGAATGATGAATGCTTTCTTGCGCCGGACCAGATCCTTGAACGCCCCGGTCCGCTCGACGCGAACCCACTCGTCGTTCCGCTCCACCGCGCTCCTTTCGATCTTTTCCCAAACCGATAGGGCACTATATTGCAACACTTGTATACAGTCAAACGTATACGGTTGGGCGCATACATTTGCCAAGGGAGATAGGTGGAAAAGGTCCGGTGGCTAAGTCGTTGCCGGGTTCGCCTTCGGCATCATTGTCTTCGACGTCGACACCATCTTCCATCGCTGGGCACTGGATCTCATCGCGGGTAGAGTATCCCGGGCCAATCGCGCAACGGCGCGGATTTCGATCCGCGCCGTTCGGTCAAACTTTGCTCGACTCCGTCGTCGAACGTCACGTGCAAAGTGTACGGTCCGACGATCCGGAACGACTCGACGCGATAGGTTGCGTGGCTCATCAGCATTTCACATCACCCCAGCGCGAGAAACGATGCTTCGGGATCTGCCTGGAACCGTTCCATGGTCGCATGATGTTGTCGGAGTAAATCCACGGATTTCTCTGTCGGCCCGTTGCCTATACGCAACCAGACCACTTTCGGCGGGTGTCCTCGTAGAAGGCTCATCAGGTGGAAGTCCGAGTCCTTAGAGACGATGATGAGGCCGTGATCCGCCGCGTGCCGCCATATCTCCGCATCGTCGGCTTCGCGCAGACCTGCGTCGCGCACATGGATGGAATCAGGATAGAGGTCGTCCAGCAAACGGACCAGACAAAATGACAGATTCTGATCGAAGAGCAATCTCAAAGAGGAGGCATCGACATCAGCTTGCGCTCGCGGTCTGCGGCAAACGCGAGACAGGCCCGGATATCCTCGCGGGTGAGGTCCGGAAAGTCGGCCAGGATCTCGTCCTCACTCATGCCGCCGGCCAGATACTCCAGCACGTCCTGCACCGTGATACGCAGGCCACGGATGGTCGGCTTCCCACCCCGCTTGCCGGGCTCAATAGTTATAATGTCGTGGTAGTCCATACCTGGAGAGTAGTCGGGGGCAACATGGGCGTCAAGGTATCGCAAGCGATACCGTCGCCGCAATGAGCTTCAGCAACAATCGTTTTCAATTTTTGTTGTAGCCAAGGGGAGCACGTGACTG
Source organism: uncultured Rubrobacteraceae bacterium (assembly GCA_964242955.1). Lineage (GTDB taxonomy): Bacteria > Actinomycetota > Rubrobacteria > Rubrobacterales > Rubrobacteraceae > Rubrobacter_D. The sequence goes on from CAXTDD010000025.1 coordinate 11,542, forward strand.
AAGAGCCTCTTTCCAGTAACGTTCGCGCGCAATTAGGATTTCGTCGTCGGTTCTTGCAGGACGGTACTCAAGTAGAGAAATACGAAAGTTGCGTCTCGCATAGTCGATACCCTCACGGTCTATCAATCGCGTTAGTTCATCGTTCCATCCATGTCCTGTTTCCATATAGCATCGCCAACGCGCCCAAATCCCGAAACTTCCGTATGCGGAGCCGACATACTTTTTGCCGTTGTTCTTGTCTACAATGAGATATATGCCTTTGATGTTCTCTAAGGCTGCCTTCCAATCCGAGCGGTGTGTCCGAAACACTGCCTCTAGCGTTCCGAAGTCATGGCTCAATTCCTCGTATCCTGGGAATCGTTCTCCGGTGTAAGCCTCTCCCAGAAATTCTGATACGTACATCTGCGGATAGTGGTTTTCCAACTTGACGGCTCGGGCTCGACCCGGGCTAGGGAAATGAATCTTTAGACGTCCGACCAGTTCTTCGTGGTCTCGATCATGCTCCACTATATAGCTGTGAGATTGGTCTGTTGGCTCTCGCGAGAGAATCCTGTAAATCCCACCGAAGAGCCAAACGTCACGTTCGAGGTAGAAGTCAGCGAGAGAGAGAATGTAGTTTCTGTTGAAGTCATCTTTTCTACCGCGCCGGGTGTTCCATCGATCCCATTCCTCTCCGTCTCGAACGAAAACATCCAGAGGCTGATCCTTGCCGTTCCAACGGGCGAGGTGAACCTTATAGTGATGCGGATTCGAGATCGGTAGAAGTGAAGCTAGTTGAATTGGCGTATAGATCTATGCTCCTGGCTATCAAATGGTACCGCCCGGGGGCGGGGGAAGAACAAGAAGAAAGGGTGGGAGACACCCCCCCCCCCCCCACACCCG
>CAXTDD010000026.1:0-12180 GCA_964242955.1 uncultured Rubrobacteraceae bacterium
CCGGGGATGTGGCCCTTCTCGTACTCCTCGGCGTCACGGACGTCGATCGGGACCACCTTCCCGGTCTCCATCATCGCCGCCAGCTCTTCGGCGGTGACGATGGGCCTGGTGGTCATCTGCTCGGTGGTCATTGCTGCTCCTCTCGTTGGCGCTTTAGCTTGCCTGCCGCATGTCGTGCAGCATCTTCTTCAAGTGCTTGAGCGCGGGGGTGACGATGGCGACGAAGTACGACTCGCGCAGCTTGCGCTCGGTGGCGCCGTGGAGCAGGTAGCCCTTGGCGCCCATGTGCAGCATCGCCGCCCGCGAGGCCCGCAGCGAGAGCTCGGAGGCCAGGATGCGACACTCGACGGCCTCTTCGAAAGCGGCGTCCCGCAGGCCGTCGCCGTCGCACCCGATCTCCTCGGCCAGCGCGTACACCTTGCGCCGCGCCGCTTCGAGGTCGGACTCCAGCTCCTCCACCCCGTCTTCGAGGAAGCCGTTGACCCCGCTCTTCTTGATGTCGGCCCTGTTGTTCGCCCGCCGCATAAGGTCCAGGCAACCGCCCACGAGGCCTAGCCCGATCCCGGCCTGCGTCAACACGAACCCGGGCCGGATGCGCTGGATAAAAGGTTTCGCGGGGTCCGCGAGCACGTACTCCTCGGGGATAAACGCATCCTTGAAACGCCAGCCCCAGGTGCTAGATCCCTCAAGAGCAATGAACTCGCCGCCGTTGCGCATCTTCACGCCCTCGAAGCCGGAAGGCACTATGGTCATCACGTAACCTTCTTCGTCCTCGATGCCGGCCGTCACCGCGAAGAACTGGTCGCCGTCGTCCACGTTGGAGACCCACGGTATGGCGCCGTTGAGCACGAAACCGTCCGAACGCCGCCCGGCGGAGAGCTTTATGCGCTCTATGCCCGAGAGGTGCTTCATCGGGTTGGAGAGGCCTGTGCCGGCCCGCACCCTCCCGGAGATGACGTCGGGCAAGACGTTCTGTTTCAGATACTCGTTGTCGCCGTTCTGGATGTACCAGGCGCAGACGGTCTGGCACCAGACGCAGAAGCCCGTGCTCAGGCAGGTCTTCGAGACCTCCTCCATCAGCCGGATGGTGTAGCCGACTCCACGCCCGGCCCCGCCCAGCTCCGCGGCGGTGCCCTGCCGGAACCCACCCAATTCGCCCATCCGGCGCATGAACGCTCCGGGGTAGACGCCCTCGACGTCGATCTCGCGCAGGTTCGGCTCCAGGTCCTCGACGATAAGCTCGCGCAGGTCGGAGAGCACGCCGTCGAACGGGGTCTCCCGCCCGACGGCGGTCTTTTCGTCCGGTACGGTCACTACCCGGTCACCAACTCCGAAGAGAACTCGACGGGGTTCGTGAAGGTGTTGACGACCGGCGACCATTTGACGGCGGTCTCCTCCAACGCGGCCAGCTCCTCGTCGGAGGCGTCGCCCTTCAGGGTCGTCTTGACCCGAACGGCGGTGAAACCGGCGGAGACGTCCTCGCCGGTGTTGCCCGTGCCCCAGACGGCGCCGGTATCGATGTCGCCTTCGAGCTCTATGGAGATCTCGTACAACGCGATCCCACGCGCCGTGGCGTTGGACATGAGCCCGACGGAAATACAGGACCCGAGCGCCGCCAGCGCCGCCTCGGAAGGGTTCGGCGCCGTGTCCGTCCCCAGCAGGTTCGGCGGCTCGTCTATGACGAACGCGTCGAGGTCCCGCACAAACGAGTGGTTGACCATGGCCCCCTGGCACACGGTGGTCGCCTTGAGCGTCCGCCGCGCCGCCTCCGGCTTGGCCTTGACCTTCCCCCGGAGTTCCTCGAGCCCCCCGGCGTCGAGGCCCTTCAACTCTACCTTCTCCGTCATCGCTTCCTTTCCGCCGCCGACCCCGCGAAAAGAACGCGGAGCCACGGCCATAGCTCACGATGACACCGAGTTTAAAAAGTAAACCTATGGGTTTGTATGGCCTTCCGTTCAGAGAACCGGCCGTGTCGGGGCGTCGATCTTGTACGGTCGGAGAAAGGGCGTATAGAACGCTTGTCGGCCGGGTTCGTGCACCCGGGGTCCGTCCCTGCGGTCATCCTCACAGCACCTCGCGCGCGGACCGGCGTGGGCCTGGCGGCGCGGGCTTGGTCGGGTGCCCGAGCCGGAACGTGAACGCGGCTCGCCCGCCGTCGTCGCGGACGAGGTCCTTCACTGCGTCGCCGAACCGCGGTTCGGGGGCTAGTGGCGACTCCCGGTCGGCCCGCTCGTGGATCTGGTTCATCGGCTGGGCGGCGAGTCCGCGGGAGGAGATCCAGAGGTGCATCCGCTGCCGGAGCCTGCCGGCACGCAGCCTCTGGGCGTCGTCGTGGTAGTCCTGGATCGCGAGAACGCCGAAGGCGCCGGCGGTCGAAGCCTGCACGCGCAGCAGGGAGATCCAGGCCTCGCCGGAGCTCTCGGGGAGGGACTCGGGAGCATCTCGAAGAGATCTCGCGCTGAAGGGGGTGGGTTTACTAACCGCTTCCGCTACCCGCAGCCCGCCAGTTCTTTGGGGTTGTCCGGTGGACGCGCGTCGTGGGGAACAGTCGCGGGTTAGTGCGGGCTGGCGTCCTTCGGCAACTCGAGCAACGTGGCGGAGATGACGGCGGCGAGCACTATGCCGCCAGCGCCGGCGATAAAGGCGGCGTGGTAGCCGGTATTCAGGGCCCCGACATCCGACGGAGAGCCGGCCAGGGCGGTCGCGAAAGCGGCCAAGGCGGCAAGCGCGGCGAGGCCCAGGGCGCCGCCCATCTGCTGGGAGGTGTTCACCAGACCCGAGGCGAGGCCGGCTTCGTTCTCGGGGATGCCGGCGGTGGAGGCCAGGATGATGGCCATGAACGCGAACGAGGCCCCGACCCCGAGGACGAGCATCCCCGGCAGGACGTCCAGGAGGAAGTTGCCCTCGACCGGCGTTCGCGCGAAGAGCAGTAGGCCCGAGGCCATCATGGTCAGCCCGCCGAGTATCGTCGGCTTGATGCCGAAGCGGTTCACCGCCCAGGCGGCGGGGCCCTGCGAGATCGCGCCGAGGGCCACCGTCGCCGGCAGGTAAGCCAGCCCCGTCGCGAGGGAGTCGTAGCCGAGCACCCCCTGGAGATACAGGGCGCTAAAGAAGAACCACCCGACCATCCCGACGACCGCGAGCGCCATGACGACGTTGCTCACGGCCAGGTTGCGCGACCGCGCGAAGACGCCGGGCGGTACCAGCGGCGCCCCGCTCCGCCGCTCGACGGCCACGAAGGAGGCCATGAGCGCCGTCGAGAGCAGGAGCAGGAGACCGGTGAGGGCCGGCGGGTTCTGGGCTGCCCCGACGATGGCGTAGACGGCGGTCACGATGGAGGCGGTGACGAGGAACGCGCCGGGAAGGTCGAAGCCGCCGCGCGCTTCGGGCTTCGGGTCCGGTTGCAGCAGCGGGCCGCAGAGAGCTAGGGCGCCGAGGCCCACGGGGAGGTTGACGAAAAAGATCCAGGGCCACCCCATCGTCTGCGTCAGGACGCCGCCGAGCAGGACCCCGATGGAGGCGCCGCCGGAGACAACGAAGGCCCAGATGCCCATGGCCTTCGCCCTCTCCTCGGGCTCTTTGAAGGTGGTGATGATGATCGAGAGTGCCGCGGGGGCGATGATGGCGCCCCCTATCCCCTGCAACGCCCGCGCGGCCACGAGCAACGCCTGGGAGCCCGCGAGCCCGCACAGCAGCGAGGCGAAGGTGAAGAGGGCGAGACCTGCGGCGAACACCCGCCGGCGGCCGAAGAGGTCTCCGGCCCTGCCGCCGAGGAGCAAAAAGCCGCCGAAGGTCAAGAGGTAGGCGTTGACCACCCACGAGAGCCCCGTCTCCGAGAAGTCCAAAGAGTCCCGTATCGCCGGCAGCGCCACGTTCACTATCGTGCCGTCGAGCACGATCATGAGCTGCGCCGCGCACACCAGGTACAGGGCGAGCCATCGCCGGCCCGTCGGGCGCCGCTTCCGGTAGGCTGTCGGTTCGGGTTCGATCGCGTTCTCCTCGGTCATGTTACGCGCCTTCCTTCGAAGTCGTTGGAACTTCCGGGTAGTTATAGGTCATGGTCGCGCCGCTCCCCTCGTTCTTTTGGGGGATATACGGGTGGAGACGGGTGCCGAGGCCTCGTACCCTCAGCCGTCCTTTACGACGCGGAACGTGAGGTGTGTGACGCCCGGGGCTTCTATCACCCTCGTGCTCTCCAGCTCGATGGGCGTGGTCCCCAGGTGCTCGAACAGCCGCACGCCCCCTCCGAGCAGGACGGGCACCAGGTTGACGTGCACCTCGTCGAGCAGTCCGGCCTCGATGCACTGCTGCGCGATGCTCGCGGCGCCCACGGCGACGCCCTTGTCCCCCGCTGACCTCTTTGCCTGATCGACGGCGCTCTCGATGCCGTCCGTGACGAACGTGTACGGGGACCCTTCGCGGACCCATTCCTTGGGGACGTTGTGGGTGACGACGAAGGTTGGCACGCCCAAAGGAGGGTTGCCGCCCCACCCGTTGGTGATGTCGAACGTTCTGCGTCCGGTCACGAACGCGCCCATCGTGCGTTCGACCTCCCGGAGGAGCTCGGCGCTCTGGGGGGAGATCCTGAACACCATCCCGGAGCCCGGCATCTCGTAATCGGTGTCACCGCTGGAGTACCACTCGAAGAGCTTCTCACCGCCCTCGCCGAGGGGCCTTTCGGGGCCGTCGTTCGGCCCTGCGATGAAGCCGTCCAGCGACATCGTGAGGCCCACAGAGACCTTGCTCATGCACGTTCTCCTCTCTGTAGTCTAGCTACGGGCGGGTATCTGTTGGACGCACCAGCGGTTGCCGTCCGGGTCGCTAAAGAAGACGCATCCGACGTTGTCGAGGGACTCCCCCTCGCGGGCCGGGCGGTACGCGCCGTCGTCGAAGATCAGGACCTCGCCGGCGTCCACGCCCCGTTCGGCGAGTTCCGCGTGGGCGGCGATTACGTCCGGGACCACGAGGAACACGCCGGAGAGCGAGCCAGGCTCCATGCCCATACCCGGTGTTGAGAGGTGGATCGAGCACGCCGAGCCGGGAGGCGTCATCTGGACGAGACGGACCTCGTCGCTGACCTTGAAGTCTATGTCCACCGCGAAACCGACCTTCCCGGCGTAGAAGTCTATGGCGTGGTCGTGGTCCGAGACCGGTACCGTAACCACCTCTATCTTCCAGTCCACGTCCGTTCTCCTTTCGTCCGTTTGTCTGCTAGAACCGCCAGCAAGTCTGGCTGAACGTCTCGCCCTTGCCAAAACCGAAGACCTTTTTCGGCGACACCTCGGATACCCATGCCGCCCCCGGGTCCTCCTCACGCAACGACCCCGGATCGTGGTAGAAGGCCCCGTCGCGCACGGCGAACCGCCAGTCGTCCCCGTATTTGGAGAGGTAGGCGTCGGCCACCCGCCGGAGACCCTCATCGTCGGTCATCCTGGCCGCGTCGCCCTCGACGACCACGTCGAAGCCCTCGCCGAGCGCGTTACACCCGGTCGTGAGGGTGCAGCGCGGGTTCCGCACGAGGTTCTTCGCCTTGCGCTCGTCGGACCCCGTGCAGAAGTAGAGTGCGCCGTCCAGCCAGACGGAGAGCAGCGGCGTTACGTGCGGCCTTCCGTCCGGGCGCACCGTCGAGATCCAGTACACCTCCGCCGTCTCCAGGCGTTCGCGCCCTTCTTCCCACGACGTTGGGGACGCTGCTTCGCTGCTAAACCGCGCGTCCAGTTCGGCCACCGGTTCTTTGTCGATCATCCCTGCTCCTCTGTCTCGTGGTTCGGTATGGGCGTCCGCGCCTACCCAGCCTCGTCGGCGAAGTCGAAGGTCAGCCAGCGGTCGGGCCGGATCGTGAAGAGCACGAACTCGCCCGACGGGTGCCCGATCTCCGCCTCGACGAACCCCCACGCCTGCTCCTCAGGCATGTACCGTCGGGCAACCGCGAGCGCCTGCTCCGCCGTCGGCGGCCGGTCGATCTCAAGGACGGTCCCTTCGACGGTGACGTACCCGTACGGGAACTCCTCCTGCTGGACGGTCAGGCTCAGGACGCCCGCTTCGCGGAGGAGCTCCGCCTTGCGGGACCTGCGGCCCTGCGTCCCGGTAAAGAAGGTGACGTCCCCGCCAGGCTCGTACGCGTACCAGACCGGCGTCGTGTGCGGCGGCCGGTCGTCGCCCCTGGCTATGCTGAGTACGGCTATGTGAGGTTCGGCGAGGAACCGCTCGCGCTCCTCCTGGGTCATCGGTCTCATGCTCTCTCCTCGGGTGAACGGCCGCTGTCTGCTTGTGGTTCCCGCTGCGTCGTCAACTTCTCGATGTCCCTGGCGACTTCGGAGAGGTCATCGTCGAACTGGTGTCCGCGGCCGTCGAATTCGCGGACGGTCGCGCGCGGGAGCCTTTGCTCGTAGAGCGCGAGGTGCTCGAACGGCACCTCCTCGTCGTCGCGGCTATGATAGAAGAACATGGGTAATCCTTCGGGGAGCTTCGACGCAAAGTCCTCTCGTGTAGCATCTTCTTCGAGCTCCCAGCCCCCGGTCCCCACGTAGGGCGCAGCGGCGAGGAATAGCCCGGCAAAGGGCCCCTCCACCGCTTCTTCGGAGAGGTACTTAAGCAGAACGAAAGCGCCCACGGAATGCCCGACGAGGATCGCCCCTCCGTTCATCTCGGAGAGTTCCTTCGAGATTTGGTCCCTCCACGCCCCGTACTCGGGGCTGTCTTCGTTCGGCATCCTGGGGTAGCGCACCTCGTACCTGTTGCCCAATGCGTCCCGCAGGCTCGCCGCCAGCTTCTCGTCCGCCTCGTGCGCCCCCTCACCGCCGCCGCGGACGAACAGCACGTGCGTTCTCATGGCGTCCACTCCAGCCACTCCGTCTCCATCCTGGCTACGGGGTGGATGTTGATCATCCGCAGCGGTTCCCGCCCGGTGTTGACGAACCGGTGCAGCGCCCCTGCCGGGGCGATTACGATCCGCCCCGCCACCGCCTCGATAGTCTCCCCTCCGACGGTAAAGCGAGCCTCCCCCTCCTGGACGATAAAGGTCTCCTCGTATGGGTGGAGATGCAGGTCCGGCCCCGAACCCGGCCTGTTGCGGGTGATGAAGAACGAGACGTTCGCGCCGTGCTCGTAGCCGTCGAACCTCACGGAGTTCTCGCCGCCAGGCAGCCGGTCTACCTCGACGACGTATCCGCCCTCACCAGTCATCCGGAGACCCCCGGTCCGTAGGTGAGGATGATGACGCCGTCCGGGCCGACCGGCTTCGTGTCCACCAGCCGCAGGGTCTTCGTCTCCCGCGTGTCTCCGAAGAGGCGCTTTCCCTCGCCAATCACGACCGGGAAGACCATGAGGCGCCACTCGTCTACCAGTTCGTGCTCCAAAAGCGTCCTCGCCAGCTCCCCGCTGCCGAAGACGAGGATGTCCTTGCCTTCCTGCCGCTTGAGTCCAGAGACTTCTTCGGCGACGTCGCCCTTGATCAGGGTAGAGTTCTTCCACTCGAGGGGCTCCTGCAGGGTCCTCGAGGCCACGTGCTTGGGGTAGCCGTTCATCCAAGCACCGTACTCGCCGGTCTGCTCCTCCATCTGCGGCCAGGCCGCGGCGAAGCCCTCGTAAGTCTTCCTCCCCAGAAGGAGCGCGTCGGCGGCGGCGAGCTCCTCGAGCTTGAACCTGTTCCCTTCGTCCCCGCGGTCGAACCGGAAGGACCACCCGCCACGCTCGGTCCCGTCGCCCCCGCCCGGGTCGTCGATGACCCCGTCGAGCGACACGAACTCCGAAACGATCACTTTCCTCATGCCGATCCTCCTCCGTTATGCCGAAATTCGTTCGGTCGAAGCCGGGTTGGCGGGCCAGGTTCGTTGCCTGGAAGCGCCATCAGTCCTCGATCGCCGCGTACGCCAGGGTCCAGAAATCGGTGTCAATGCCGGGGGGATCGGGCCCGGCGAGGCGCTGGGTCATCAGGATGCCGACCAGGTCCTCCCCGGGGTCAGAGTGGCCGGACGTGCCGTAGCCGCCGTCCCAGCCGAAACGCCCCGGGGTCGCCCACACGTCGCCGCGCCTCGTTACCACGGCCATCTGGAACCCCCAGCTGCTGCTGTCACCGAAGAAGATCTCGGCCCCCGCCCCCTGCTCCGGCGTCAGGTGGTCGGTGGTCATGAGCAATACCGAAGGTCTGGACAGTATGCGCCCCCCGCGGTATTTGCCCCGTTCCAGCATCATCCGGCAGAAGGCCAGGTAATCGTCCACGGTTGAGACCAGCCCACCGCCGCCGGATTCGAAGGCGGGAGGGCGTCTCCACAGGCCGCTCCCCGCTTCGTCGTGGAGTTCGAGTACGCCTGTCTCGGGGTTGTGGGCGTAGCAGTTAGCGAGGCGGTGGAGGTTCTCGGACGGTACGTGAAAACCGGTGTCGTCCATTCCCAGCGGATCGAAGATGCGGTCGCGGAGGAACGCCGCCAGCGGTTGACCGGCGGCGCGTGAGATCAGGACGCCCAGCACGTCGGAGCCCGTCTCGTACATCCACCGCGCTCCGGGTTGGTGGATCAGGGGCAGGGCGCCCAGGCGTCTCATGTACTCGTCGGGCGGAAGCTGGGGCGAGTCCGGGCCGGGGGCGATCCGCGCGTCTTCCATGGCGGCCTGGATCGGGTACCGTCCAGGTGGCGCGAGCACCGCCCCGATCCCTAACCGCAAGGTCAGCAGGTCGCGCAGCGTGATGGGCCTGTTCGCCGGCACCGTGTCGTCGAGCGGGGCGTCCACCGCGCGCAGGACCCTCCGATCCGCCAACTCGGGCAGCAGCGCATCCACCGGGTCATCGAGCCGCAGCCTGCACTCTTCGACCAGTACCATCGCCGCCGCCGCCACGATCGGCTTGGTCATGGAGGCGATGCGAAAGATGGTGTCGCGCCGCATCGGGTCGTTACCACCGACGGCCTTGACGCCGACGGCATCGACGTGCACCGCGCCCCGCCGGCTGACGAGGGTGACCAGGCCGGGCACTTCCCCGCGCTCGACGTGGGCGGACATCACGGCGCGCATGCGGCCCAGGCGGGCCTCCGACAGACCTCCGTGGTTCATCGCTCGTTCCTTGCTTCTCGCCGGCCGGCATCGGTGGCCTGGCGTGGTTCGTCGGGCACGAGCACGCGGGCCAGGATCGGGCTCTCGAACTCATCGGCGACGGCGTCCATCAGGATCGTGTCCCACAGCTTGCCGCCCATCATCTTGTTCCGGCGGAGGGTGCCGGCGCGCTTGAAGCCCGCCTTCTCGTAGGCCCGCACGGCCCCGGGGTTGTACGAGAAGACCCCCAGCCTGACGGTGGCGAGCCCGAGGGAGAGGAAGGCGTGATCCAGGACCAGCCGGGTCGCCTCGGTGCCGTACCCCCTGCCGCGGGCGTCGGCCGGACCGATCAGGATAAAGAACTCGGCGGTGCTGTTGAGGTGGTCCAGGTCGAAGAGCCCGGCGGTGCCGATAAAGCGCCAGCCCGCGGTCTCGTAGAGCGCGAAGACGACGTTCGTCGGGCCGGAGAAGTCTCCCTCGGTGAAGCTCCTGCGCGTGTCCTCCGGGCGCAGCGGCCCCGGCGCGGTGAAGTTGCGCCTCGTGCCGTAGTCGTTGTTCCAGCGCGCGATGGAACCGAAGTGCTCGTCGCGGAGCGGGCCGAGCGCAACCCGCTCGCCGGCGATGTTCACGATGGGCCGTTCGGCATCCATATCTCCTCCCGAGTACGCCCGCCCCGGATCGCGGTCGCCGGTCATCCGGCCTCCGGCGCGTCGAGGAACTCGCCGATCATAGGGAACAGCCATTCGGCGCGGTCCAGCATCCCGCTGCCGGGCGGGATGAAGTGGGAGGTTCCGGGCAGCACCACGAGCTGGTGCCTGCAGAAGCCGGCCAGATCCCCCATCGCGCCGCCGCCGAGCAGCCGGAACATCTCGACGGCGTGCTCGAGGCGGACGACGTCGGCGTCGCCCACGACGATCATGGTCGGAGCCTCGATCCCCCGGATATCCTCGGCCGGCCAGGCAAAGGGCGTCGTGTCGAGCCGCTTGAGCTTCTCGACCAGCGCGGGGAAATCCCCCGGGTTCGGCGCGACTTCGAGGTAGGCCGCCTCGATCGGGGACCCGGCGAACATCTCGGGCGTGATGCCCGGGACCATGTCGTGCAACTCGGGCTGCATGCCGCCGCTCGTGAAGGAGGCCGAAGCGATCACGAGCTTGCGCACCAGGTCGGGGTGGCGGATGGTGAGCTGGAGGGCGACGCCACCGCCCATGCTGAAGCCGAAGACGTCGGCCTGGACGATGCCAAGATGCCGCAACAGGGCGGCCGTGTCGTCGGCCATCTGCTCGTAGGTGATGGGGCGGTCGATGTCCGCCGTGCGCCCGTGCCCCTGCTGCTCGACGGCTATCACCCGCCTGGTCCCGGCCAAACCTTGCAGGATCGGCCCCATGGCGTCGACGGTCATGTAGGCGCCGTGGAGCAGGACCAGCGGTTCCCCCGTGCCGTGGACCTCGTAGTACATCTCGAGACCGTTCACCGGAGCGTATCCGGTCTGAGCGTCCGCGTTCGTCATCGGGACTCCTTTTGGGAGCCGGCCGGTGTGCCGGAATCCCCACCAACGGCGAACGACAGGCCCCTGGCATCGAGGGCGCGGCGCAGCCGGTCCAGCGCTTTGGGACCCATCCCGTGCAACCTGAGGATCTCGGCCTCGCTGACCCCGACGAACTGCTCGAGCCGCGAGTACCCGGCCCCGGAGAGCGCCCGCCGTGCCGGCTTGCCCAGCCCGGCCGGAAGGTCGCTTTCCGTCCCTGAAGCGCCCCCGTCACCGATCGCCTCCGTCACGATCCGGGCCACCCTCTCGGCGGCGCTGAAATCCGAGGTGAGCCTGTTCTTGGTCAGCGCGAACGAGATCCCGGTAGACGTATCGGCGTACGCGAAGGTCCCGCCGGCGCCCCCCATCCCGAACGAGGTCGTGGTCTCTTGCGCGTCGGACCCGAGCTCGCCGATGGAGAAACCCAAGGCCCACGAGACCGGGTTTCCCATGATCTCGTCGGCGCCGCTGAACGCCGGGGCAGATATTTGGCGCAGCCGCTCCGGCGAGATCAGCCTCACACCGTCCACCTCGCCGAGCAGCGCGGCGTACATGCGCGCCATCGCCCGCGCGCTCATCTTGCCGCCGGCGGGGATGTCGGCCATCAGTATGTCGGGGCGGTTGCCGAACTCAGCGGTCGGGAAGGTCGCGCGCGGCCCCCACTTGAGGATCGGCGAATCGTCCGGCATCGAGGCCAGAAATTCTCCACTGCCTTCCTCGTCCTCCAGCCGGGCGAGCCTGCCGAGCTCGGAGACCGGCATCCCGAAGTACAGCTCGTCGGCGATGCCGAGCGGAGCAGCAACTTCTTCCTCGAGCACCTGCGAGATGGGTTTGCCGGTGGCCCGGCGCACGATCTCACCGACGATGTAGCCGAACGTGTAGGCGTGATATGCGGTCTTGGTTCCCGGCTCCCACCACGGCTCGGAGGCGGCTATAACGGCGCACATCTTGTCCCAGTCGCACAGGTCTTCCGGCGTCGTGACGGCCGGTATGCCGGGCACGCCGACCGTGTGCGTCAGCGCGTGCCGCACGGTCGCGGCCTCCTTGCCGTGGGCGCCGAACTCCGGCCACAATTGCACGATCGGGGTCTCGTAGTCGAAGAGGCCGCGCTCGACGAGAACGTGCGCCACGGTCGCGGTCGCCCCCTTGCCGGTCGAGTACGCGTAGAATGGCGTGTCCGCCGAGACCGGGCGTTCGGTTTCATAATCTGCGACACCGGCAACGGCGCCGACCACCTGCTCGCCTTGCCGGTAGACGGCCACCTGCAGGCCCCTCTCGGTCCCCGATTCGACGAGATCGTCGATGGCTTCCTGGACTCGATGCTGGATGCCGGTCATGATCTTTTCCCTTCGTACTGGTGGATCTTCGGGCCGCGGACGCCGCCGTCCTTCGAGCGTATCCCCTTCATAGATTCTCCACTACAGACTCTTGACGTCCCGGGCAACTTCGGACAGGTCGTCATCGAACTGGTGTCCCCGGCCGTCGAACTCGCGAGTGGTCGCCCGCGGGAGCTTCGCTCGATACAGGGCGAGGTGCGCGAACGGCACCACCTCGTCGTCGCGGGCGTGGTAGAGGAAGATCGGTAGGCGTGCGGGGAGCCTCGAGGCGAAGTCCTCTCGCAGCCCATCCTC